>NZ_JBHFKT010000044.1:0-39736 GCF_042879335.1 Photorhabdus sp. RM96S
TCTTTTTTTAAAGCAGAACGAGGCGGTATCATGACAGCGCTACCTTGCAGAGATGTACTGTGCCTACATTTTACTCAATTTTGTGGCTGTGAAAAGTTTTTAGAGGTTCCCTACATAGTGAGAGCAGCGTAATGACAACACAGAAACAAAAATATTCCTTAGAACCAGAAACCGCAATATTGGGAAATAACGGATTAGCAACCAAGTCTGGGTGGTTGACAATCTACAATGCAGAGCCTTATTCCAGAGAATTTATTGGTGCCAGACCAGAATATCTAATGGAAGGAGTAGGACTTCCTGCTAATTCTTATCCAGATGCACCAAAACTTCCAGATTCTGATGACATGGCTGTTTGCCGCAACGAAGATAAAAGTTATTGGCAAATTGTACCTGATTACCGAGGAAAAATAGCTTATAACATGCAAACCCTAGCACAATATGAAATTACTGCTATAGGTGAACTACCAGAATATCTGACATTCAAACAACCTGTCACTGATTTTGATAAATGGGATGGTAAACAGTGGGTAACTGATAAATATGCTATAAAGGATAGCCAGATTAAACAGGCAGAGCAGCAGAGGGCAGCACTATTACGACAAGCGAATGAAACAGTTACATTGTTACAACATGCTGTAGATATTGAATTCTCCTCAGAAAAAGAAAAGCTATTGTTGTTAGATTGGAAAAAGTATTTAGTATTACTGAGCCGAATTGATATTTCATCAGCGCCAGATATTAACTGGCCTGAAAAGCCAGAATAAAATAATAACGGCCTGTTTTTCAGGCCGTAGATTTAAGACTTATAAACTAAATTTTAATTATTTATCGTTTCTGAAACTATTTTTATATTAAATTCATTAACATCTTTTTCAGAAAACGTTTTTAATTCTTGAAGTTAAAAACTCATAATTAATTTCAGAACTTTATGTATCTATATTTAATTAAATATTATTGTAATTAAACCAGTAACACTCAATGTCTCCTGGTAATCCATAAAAATCACTAATAAGAAGAAGAAAATTATAAATAATAATTTCTCTGCAATAAGAATTGATGACTATAAAATCAGCGGTATTATTTGGAATATATAATGAAAAAATTTAAATTATATAAATAGCCAACTTAATATGGCTGGCTATTTATAGATGGTAATATTAAATTTAATTAAAAATTACCACCATAAAAATGATTCATTTTATTCTGGTTGTTCTGGCCATTCAATATCTTGTGCCGTGGTATCCATTCGATTTAATGCAACGCGATATTTCTTCCACTCCATCAACATTGTTATTTCGTTATCAGTAGCAATGCCTAAATCAATGGCATCTTGCAATGGTGCCATTTTAATTGTTGCTTGTTCTAATAAATAATATTTTTGGCGGTGATAGGCTTTATTTTTCTGTTCGATAATGGCCTTCTGATATAATGCTTTAGCTTCTTGAACACTGAAACCCATTGAGATTAATTGATGGGGTTCAGCTGGCACATTAACATATTCATAGCCATTTTTGTCTATTAGTTTATTTAATATTATCATATATCCTCATTATGGTTTCTTTTGATAACGTGTGTCATAATCCAGAGAATAAGGTATTGTATTATCAGTATATTCTTCACCTAATAATGGATCATTGATGGCTAATGATTTCACCATCCACTTCATTTCCCGCTTAAGATCTTCACTTGACCATCTATGTATTTCTGTCTCTCCTTCTTCACGTGAATAACGGATTGACTGAAAATTGCTGGTCGTAAAATAGGTTAAACCACCACGTAAATAACAACCACTATAAACGTAACAATCTACAATATCACCGGATTTTACATCGCCATAAAGGGGATATTTGCCGTCAACGGGTCTGGCGATGCTTATCATGGCGTGACGGATTGCTTTTACCGTTTTACGATAGGTTTGATTTATGCGTTTAATATTAAGATAGCGGGCATCACCTCCCCACGGAACATCCCCCCCTTCTATTTGTGCAAGTAATCCGGCAACATGTGTCACACCTTCACCGAATGGTTTTTTTTCTGCATCATATGGATAGGGTCTATGAAGTGTTAACCAAGAATTCGCTCCGACATTAGGTGGGAGGCTCCACCAAACCGGATAATAACGTTCAGTATTTAGGCCAGTAAGATCAATCGTGGTGGTATCGCGCGGTTCACTCTGAATATCCGACGCGGTGGGTTTATTAAGCGTGTTATATTCTTGGGCCCAAGGTGTCCATGGTAAATTGTGATATTGGCTGCGTGTATATATCCGGCTGCTGTTATAAACAAAATAACGTTGAGTCACAGCATTATTTTTCAGAACGACAAGTGAACCAGCAAGCGATTCAGGGTAGTTAGCACCATTTTGGGCATAAATATTGTAATCTTGGTAATAAATCCCTGGTATTTTGTAGTTATCCAAATTTGCCTTATCACCCAAATAAATCGCCTGCTCATTAAAAATATCCTGAGACGTAATGTTGATATCCTCAGTCAGAACTTTGCTATTCACTTTCCGGCTATTTGGTACTGCTCCTTGAGCCAAATTCACGGTTTCCACCAAACCAAGGTTTTTAAAAACTCGCCAATCCGTGATAATTTCAACAATAATAGTCTCATATTGGTATTAGGCAGGGTTACATATGGCAAAGATTGGCTATGTTCGGGTGTCAACAAATGACCAAAACAGTGATTTACAGCGAAACGCATTGATAAGTATAAATTGTGAGCAAATTTTTGAGGATAAAATTAGTGGAAAAACATCCAACAGACCAGGTTTAAAACGAGCTTTGAAACAACTTAAAAAAGGTGACACTCTAGTTGTTTGGAAACTAGATAGATTGGGGCGTAGTGTAAAAAATATGGTAACTTTAATTTCTGATTTAAGTGAACGCGGTGTTCATTTTCAAAGCTTGACTGATAGCATTGATACCAGCACTTCTATGGGGCGATTTTTCTTTCACGTTATGAGTGCACTGGCTGAAATGGAACGGGAATTAATCGTTGAAAGAACGAATGCAGGATTAATAGCGGCTCGTGCCCAAGGGAGAATTGGTGGTAGACCAGTGTCACTTTCATTCATTGAACAACAACAAGCAGCAAGATTGCTGGCAAAAGGCCACACACGGAAACAGTTATCATTAATTTACAACATATCGTTATCTACAATATATAAATATTTTCCAGTAAATAAAGTAAATTGTCGATCAAATTAATGTTTGCAGTGCGGCTAGTTAAACGTTTAATTTTGTATTAGTAATATCCAAGGCTAATTGGTTCTTAATTTATGCAAAATATATCAAGTTTCTTTATCTATGCAAAAAACTTCCGCCGCACTATACATACAATAAAGAAACAACGGAATAAGTTGACAATCAGCTATTGCTAGCAAAAGAGTCTATTGTGTATGAAATCCACTGCATCTGGACGTTTTTGGGTAAAGAATTGCCATCAGCATAGGATTTACACATCTAAGTAAATTAATTTATTTACAATTGAAAAGTGTGTCAGTACCTGGAAATCACTAGGTAAACGCGACCAATAAAGTTGATTTCATTAATTGCACAGTCAAAAGTTACGTCGTTATCACAAACTCGGATCTTACTGACTGGGATTTTTGTAATTTTTTTAATGCTGTGCATGCCCTCAATATCAATTAACCATAAACCATCTTGAACATCAGGTTCTTTTGTATCTAGCAAATACCAGGTTTTATTGTTATCGACAATAAGAGGTTTTTTTATTTCTCTGGCAATCAGTTGATTATCTAAAATCACTGGATCGTCATCGCTCAGCTTTCCACCAACCAATTTAACGCGTTGTATTTTCGGGGTAATAATGTTTTTTAAAGATTCCTTTTTCTCTTCTCCATCAGGGAACATTTCTCCTTGTCCTGTGCTTAGCCATAACAATGAAGCATTGGTTTCAAGGTTGCATTGAATAACCCAATCGGCTGGAAAGCTGTCCCTTAAATAACGGTTTGCCATTGTGCTTTTAGACACACCTAAATGGTCGCTCAATGCTTGACGTGATTTAAACCCATATGCACTAACAAGGCGTTCGATAGCTTGCTTTCCTCCACTATCTGCACCCATTTTTATCTCAGTTATGTTTTTTTTCATTGAAAGTACAGTTTGGTGAGTTTGCCGTCTCCACAAAGCCCTCTGATTAAGGGCTATAGTGATCCCAAATAAATTTATTAGATTCGATAGGGGATATTGCATCATGGGCATATAAATTTCAATCTATATACTTTGTGAAACTATGTCATCTAAATAAAGAGAAAAAATCTTCCAATCGATAAAATAAGAAAAACTTATTAATTACAATGGATTGTGATCGGAAAGAAACCTTTTTAACCATTAATTATTTCAATAAAAACAATAATTAATATATTAACACTATCAAATATAGTTCTCAAAAAAGATGAAAAATCACTTTAAATTTTTCTAATCAACGTGTACTGTTCTTATATACAGTTATGTTATACGGAGGTAAGTTTGTCAGTGGACTTTCTTATGGAATCAGTAATAGCGCAACGTATTAATTTTATAGCTAGAATGGCAACGAGCAGTGAATGTAATCATGCTGAAGATAAAGAACTTGCTTTAGTTTGGATTGCTGAGTTGTCGACACCACTTGCAAAACAACTTATTAACCACCACGAAACGCTTGAAGAATAAATGCGGCAGATAAATGTGGGAATTCTGTATGATAAATAATCTAAAGTTTCTAAGTTGATAATGATTGTATTGGAAAATGAGCTGAGAAATAGACTTTACCTATGAATTCTGCAAATTTTGGAAGATATGATTAATTATTAAATTAGCCACTGAAAAGTGGCTTCTTGCTTCTCATTTGTACTGTTTCCTTAACAATATTGTTTCATTGGTTCTCTCCCACTATTCAGCGCACCATAACACTTTAACTTACTGCCTATCTCAATAGGGCTATTTTATTTGCCATTTTGAACCTGGGCAGTGCTCAAAATCCTCACGTACTACGTGTACGCTCCGGTTTTTCCGCGCTGTCCGTGTTCAAACTGCCTGCAACAATTACGCCTATTGAGATAGGCTCTTAACAATATTGACTAAATTAGAGGGGGTATACCTAATGAAAATAATTGCACAGCAGAATGATACTGTTGATGCTTTATGCTGGCGTCATTATGGTCGGACTCAAGGCATGACAGAACAGGTACTATTAGTTAACCCAGGCTTGGCCGAATATGGTGTAATTCTGCCACATGGCACAGAAGTTGAGATGCCGGAAATTATGACAGCTACAACGAAACCTATTTTGCAACTATGGGATTAAATATACCCATACTAATTTGATGGTTTTAAACAGAGTTATCACTCTATACCCAATGGATTTCAAGATGCATCGCGACGGCAAGGGAGCTAATCCCCGGGAGCATAGATAACTATGTGACCGGGGTGAGTGAGTGCAGCCAACAAAGAAGCAACTTGAAAGATGACAGGTATATATCAGGAAATTAAACTTATCTATTTTGGCTAGATAAATAAACAGTTGAACTGGAACGTTATACTTAATATATAGTCAAGCAGCGAAAATTTGAATTTTTTGAACTATTAGAGTCAAACTTTAACAAAAGAATTACCTAGTAACATAGATTACATAAAGGCCCTTCTCAATTACGGGAAGGGCTTTTTAATTTATATTGTTATCTTTTCCCTTTTCAAGAAACTTGTTTTGTCTTTCTTACAATTCCTCTTTGATGTTGGCAGCTGTCTTTGCTGGCATTCTTTCATACATAAATCCACAACCACCAAATGGCATTTTTCCAAATATGGATACACAACTAACAGAACTTTTGCGCTTATTGCGTAATCTGATCAGAACTGGTGTTGTTACCAAGGTAGATACCAACCGGGGAGTGTGCCGGATTGCAACAGGCAATCTCGAAACTGACTGGCGGCCTTGGTTAACAATGCGAGCAGGTAATTCCCGAACTTGGTGGGCTCCCAGCCGTGGTGAGCAAGTTTTGCTGTTATCTGTTGGCGGTGAATTGACCACCTCCTTTGTATTGCCGGCTGTTTATTCTGATCAATTTCCAGAACCATCGACTCTTTTTACAGAAGCTGACCATATTGATTTTCCTGATGATGGATTACCAGCCATTTATTCTGATCAATCTGCGGCACCATCGGGTCGTTCTGCACAAGCTGTTCATATTGTTTTCCCTGATGGGGCAGTAATGGAGTATGAACCGAAATTTGGTGCCCTAAAGGTAACAGGTATTAAGACTGCTGAGGTGCAAGCTTTAAACTCCATAACGCTTGAAGCGACCAATATAACACTGAAAGCACGCAATAAAATAGGATTACAAGCAGGCTATGAGATTGGGTTGGAAGCGATAAAAGGAATTGGATTAAAAGCAGGCTATGAGATTGGATTACAATCAGTAAAAGAAGTCACATTGAAATCAGATGAGATCAAGTGTGAAGCAGAAAAAGCAATCGAACTGAAAGCACCAGATTTGGCTCTGAAAGGAAACACGAAACTGGAAGGTAATGTTGAAAATACAGGCGGAAAACTCAGTTCTAATGGTGTGACCTTACATTCTCACCAACATACCGGCGTTATGGCAGGCGGTGCGACAACAGGAGGCCCAGTATAATGATGTACCTTGGAATGAATCGACAAACCGGTCGTAGCCTGACGGATCTGGATCATGTACGCCAGTCTGTCAGCGACATCTTACTAACCCCCATTGGTAGTCGTTTAGCTCGTCGTACTTATGGTTCTCTGCTACCTGAATTAATTGACTGGCCACAGAACGCGGCTCTACGCCTGCAAATTATGGCAGCCACCTATACAGCTATTAGCCGCTGGGAACCGCGAATTAATCTGACAGCTATCACCATAAATACCCAACAAGACGGCAAAATGACAGTAGATATATCTGGTCATTATCAGCTGTCCCCTGGGGGTTTTTCTCTATCTATCCCTGTGAGGTAAAACAATGCCGACCATTGATCTAAGCCAGTTGCCGCCACCTGATGTAGTCGAGCCACTGGATTATGAAAGCCTGTTGGCTGAACGTAAAGCCAAATTAATATCTCTTTATCCTGAAGAGCAACGGGATGCTATTACTCGAACATTGGAATTGGAATCCGAACCTCTGGTTAAGTTACTTGAGGAAAATGCTTACCGGGAATTGATATTGCGCCAGCGGGTTAATGAAGCTGCTCGTGCAGTAATGTTGGCCTATGCAACCAATAGCGATTTAGACCAGTTAGGAGCGAACTATAACGTTACCCGAGCAGTTATGGAGCCTGATAGCACCTTCCGTGATCGCATCCAAAGAGCCTTCGAAGGGCTAAGTGTTGCAGGGCCAATAGGTGCGTATGAATATCATGCTCTTAAGGTTAATGAAAGTATTCATGCAAATAAAAGTGAATATAAAGGTGAATATCAAACTGTCGCAGATGTTTCCGTCATCAGCCCATCACCAGCCAATGTGACGGTGACTGTTTTGTCGCGGAAATGGAAATGGGAAAAAGATAAAGAAGACGAAGAAGATAAAGAGCATAGCGGTGTAGCTTCACAAGAGTTACTGGACAAAGTGATTGCGGCACTTAATGACGAAAACGTCAGACCAGTTGCTGATCGGGTAAAAGTGCAGTCAGCCAACATAGTGGAATATCAAATTGATGCTGTGCTTTATCTTTATCCGACACCTGAATCTGAACCTATCCGTAAATTGGCTCAACAAAATATGGATAAGTACGTGCTAGATCAACATAAATTGGGGAGAGATATTCGGTTATCTGCCATTTATGCTGCCCTGCATGTCTCAGGAGTACAACAGGTAGAACTGAGAGCCCCGACGAAGGACATAATTCTGTGTAAAGATCAAGCTCCTTATTGTACTGGTGCAAAACTGGAAATAGGTAAAACACAAACTGCTGATTGTTCCAAACCAAATCCAGGTTTGATAGTGGGAGGTTCTGATGAATGACCGCCTGTTACCAACAGGTTCTACGGTTTTGGAGTTGGCTGCTGCTAAGGCATGTTCACAATTGCAAAATATTCCAGTACCGCTTCGCCAACTCTGGAATCCTGATACTTGCCCTGAAGAGTTATTACCCTATCTGGCGTGGGCGTGGTCGGTTGATCGCTGGGACGAAAAGTGGTCGGTAAGCACTAAGCGAGACGTGATAAAAAACTCGCTGTTTCTACACAAACATAAGGGAACCATTGGTGCCGTCCGTCGCGTGGTAGAACCGCTTGGTTATCTCATTCAAATAAAGGAATGGTGGCTGAACAACGAAACACCGGGCACATTCCGGTTGGCGATAGGAGTACAGGAAAACGGGATCACCGAAGAAACTTTTTTAGAGCTGGAACGGCTAATTTCTGATGCCAAGCCTGTAAGTCGTCATTTGATAGGTTTGTCAATCAACCTGGATGTTAAGGGCGAATTTTATTGTGCTGCAACGAGTTATAGTGGAGATGACCTCACTGTTTACCAATATCTCCCTGATGTCATAACAACTAGCGACAATGCTCCTTTAGGGGCAGCAATTCATTTGATCGAGACAGATACATTGAGGGTTTCACCATGAAATACTTTGCAATTTTAACCAACCTGGGAGCGGCGAAACTGGCGAACGCTGCTGCTTTGGGGACAAAAGTCGATATTACTCACATGGCTGTTGGTGACGGTGGCGGTAAATTACCAGATCCTGATGTCAATCAGACAAAATTAGTTAATGAAAAGCGTCGTGCTGCAATTAATACATTAGGCGTCGACCCGGTAAACACCAACCAAATTATTGCCGAACAAATTATCCCTGAAAGTGAGGGTGGTTGGTGGATGCGTGAAATTGGTCTGTTTGACAGTGAAGGTAACTTGATTGCAGTAGCAAACTGTCCGGAAACCTATAAACCACAATTACAGGAAGGTTCGGGTAGAACACAAACTATCAGAATGATCTTGATTGTCAGCAATACGGATTCGGTAACGCTGAAAATCGATCCCTCTGTAGTTTTAGCAACTCGTGATTATGTAGATAGCTCTATTCAGAAACATGAAAAAAGCCGTAATCACCCAGATGCCACGTTGACAGAGAAAGGTTTTACAAAACTTAATAGTGCCATTAACAGTAATGATGAAACTACAGCAGCAACACCCAAAGCGGTAAAAGTAGCTTATGATAATGCTAATAGTAAATTGGCAAAAAACCAAAATGGCGCGGATATCCTAGATAAAAATGCTTTTGTGAAAAACCTTGGTTTATTAGAAAAGCTGATTCCGATAGGTGTACCACTTCCTTGGCCGACGGCAACACTACCGGATGGGTGGTTGCAATGCAATGGTGCGGCCTTTGATAAAGCGAAATTTCCGGAATTAGCCAAGGCTTATCCTGGTGGTAATTTGCCCGATTTACGGGGTGAATTTATTCGCGGTTGGGATGACAAGCGTGGTGTTGATCCGGATCGGACATTATTGGTATGGCAAGAAGGGTCTTATTTACTACAGGAAATTCAACAAGCTGCTGATAATGTTGTTAACTTTTCAGTTAATGAGCGTACGAAATTACAATGGGATACTCCCCAAAATAAAGATATTCAATTAAGAGCTAGAGCTTCTGGAGGTTCAGCAACAACTTGGACTACCAATGCAGCTTATATAGGGGTATCAAGGCCACGTAACGTAGCGTTTAACTATATTGTAAGGGCAGCATAATGTTTATGTCTGTACTTGAAGAGATCCCGGTAGGAATACCACTGCCTTGGCCGACTGACATACCACCAAATGGGGGGTGAAATGTAATGGGGCAATCTTTGATAAGTCTTTATATCCAAAATTAGCGGAAACTTATCCCAGTGGTAAATTACCTGATTTACGTGGTGAATTTATTCGGGGCTGGGATGATGGACGTGGGGTGGATATTGGTCGATATCTCCTATCTTCTCAATTGGCAGACATTGCTCCACATAGTCACAGGATTGGACGGATGTGGTCCAACTCAAATGGTAGAACCGAGAAGGTGGGTACACCAAGCTATATTCTCAATAGTGTCTACCAAAACGTTAACTACGGCATAGATCCACGCGGACTAGGCATTGCTATAGGAATGGGAGCGGGTGGTTTCGGTTATATGGATAATGCGATTGCTGCTTCAACAGGAATAGAAACACGTCCACGAAATGTGGCATTTAATTACATTGTGAGGATTGCCTGATGAATAAGGCTGTACTGGATAAATATAATATTGCTATCAGTACCGGAAGTATTGTTGTGTTTAATTACGATGCGATTACGCTGGAATATTTAAACAGTTCTGATGAGTATCTTCCCGTTGGTGTCGGTCTTCCTGCTAATTCCTGCACAGACGTGCCACCTGAAACCCAAGTGGGATATGTCGCCTGCCGTTCATCTGATTTAACCAGTTGGCAAATTGTACCGGATTATCGAGGAAAAATAGCCTACGACACACAAACTGGGGAACAGAAGGAGATCATTAAACCAGGTGAATTACCAGAAACTCTGACGTTCAAACAGCCAAGCACTGATTTTGATAAGTGGGACGGTGAAAGATGGGTAACGGACATTGAAGCTCAAAAAGCCAATCAGATTAAACAAGCAGAACAACAACGTTATCACCTTCGCCAACAGGCTGATGAAGCCATGACTTTATTACAATATGCTATTGAGACTGAGATGGCCTCAGACACAGAAAAAGCATTATTGCTTGCCTGGAAGAAATATGTGGTATTACTGAGCCGTGTTGATACTTCAATGGTTTCAGATATTGAGTGGCCACAAATACCAGAATAATACAATTATCAAGACCGAGCATTATTCTGTCCCCGGTCTTTTTTCAGTGATGACAGGCTATGTTAGCCTGTCGATTTTCGATGCTTTTGAAGTATCAACCTGGTTAAGTATGGCTAGGTATTTTTTCCATTCCAATAAGACCTGGCGCATTAGGTAAACACTTATTGATTAACCTAAAGAGTCAGAGTAGAAAAAGACCTGCGGTTTGTGAACGACAGGCCTATATTATTTATACCGGTTGTGTGGGCCACTCAATATCTGGTGCTATGGTGGGATTAATGCGGTTTGCTTGTATTCGGTATTTTTTCCAGGCTTTGAGCCGCTCTATCTCTTCCAGAGTTGCTTCATCTAGATCAACAGCATCCTGTAAGGGAGAAATAGTATTGCTGGCAAGGGCTAGCAATTCTTCTTTATGTCTCTCTGCTTGAGCAACTAACTCGCCCTTTGTGTACTTACGCGGAATAATAGCGCTATTTATATATTGCCATTTGCCAGAAATATCACAAGAATCAGGCAGATTACTTACCTCAGCTACACTCATTCCATCTGGGTTAAAAGCTGATACATCTCCTGATATAGAACGGATTACATTATTAAAATCATACATTACTTTAATTGTGTCAGGGTTAAAGCTTTTCTGGCATTCATACCAGTCTTGACCATCTTCTGACTTCAAATAAATGACATTAAAATCTTCGATGATTTTTCTGGCTTGTTTTGAGTCAGGTGTATATTGGGAAAAATTTTTAATATTTTGCATATATTCATCACCCTACTAAATATTGGATATATTCATCCATATGCCATTAACCTTCTTCTGTATTGGCCTACGGTTTACGGTGTCAACTAATTCATTTCTATTTCCATTTATTACAGCAGTAATGGCATACTCACTTGCGTCTGTATCTCCAGAACTTTCCCGTACTTGCGCACTCTCTTTAGCACCAAAGCGAATGTCTTGAATATAACGCGTGTCTGATTCTGATTTTGTATAAACACCAATAATCGCAGCGGTTGGTCTATATCCTTCATGATAGACCTGATACCCCCTAACTCGAAGATTATCAGATTTAAGGCTCATCCATTCATTGGTTGGTCCTCCAGAAAGGGCATGCTGCCATTTGAAATATTCGTTACCATTATCTCCCGTTTTAAACCACATATAGGAGTCTGCATCACCATCTCCGGTGTTTTTAAAACCGATAGAGGCAAAGTCGGTGTGTCTGTTCCAACTCAGCATAGAGTCAGTAGTAATAATTATGTCGCCTGTTACATTGCCACCGCTGCGTTGCAACGCGTCTGCGGCTTTAGTAACGGTTTCCACCAAACCAAGATTTTTCAAAACTCACTAATCCGTGAAATTTCCAACAGAATAGTCTCGTATTGGTACTAAGCGGGGGGTATATATGGCAAAGATTGGCTATATTCAGGTGCCAATAAATGACCAGAACGGTGGTTTATGAAAAAATGCGTTGATAAGAGTAAATTATGAACTATTTTCGAGGATAAATTTGTAGTAAAAACAACCAATTGAAGATTTAATTTTATACTATACAACAAGCATTTATGAGATTTCATTTTGCATAAAATATAAATTTTATTTATATTAAATTCAACTATGCTAACTCCATTGCCAAACAAAGTTTAGGTCAGTTATTTTCAAGATAATCAGAAGTAAAATTAAATATGGACAGTAAACCCGAAGTTATAAGCTGTGAGTTCTATCAATAAAACGCCCGAATTTTTTCTGGAATCGCTCAGCCAATTGCAAAGTAGGTATTAAAATACAACTACCCAGTAGTTTGGATGGATATCTGGCTTCATAATTTCGCCAAATTATAATAATATAACATTACAATGGCGTGATTTATTTTTATCAGCAACAAAATAATGATAAATTTTCTCAGCTCAAAAAAAGCCTCTGTACATTGAAAATACAGAGGCTTTTTTCAACTTCTTATTATAAAACGATTATTCTACGGTCACTGATTTAGCCAAATTACGAGGCTGATCAACATCAGTTCCTTTGATCAGAGCAACATGATAGGAAAGCAATTGCAGTGGTACTGTATAAAATATTGGTGCGATCAGCTCTTCAACATGCGGCAACGGAATAATCTTCATTCCTTCACTATCAGTAAAACCCGCGTCCTGATCAGCAAAAACATATAGCAATCCACCACGAGCACGTACTTCTTCGATATTAGATTTCAGTTTTTCTAACAGTTCATTATTCGGAGCTACAATGATAACCGGCATATCTGCATCAATCAGTGCCAGTGGGCCATGTTTTAATTCACCAGCAGCATAAGCTTCAGCATGGATATAAGAAATCTCTTTTAATTTCAGAGCGCCTTCAACCGCAATCGGATATTGATCACCACGACCAAGGAATAAAGCATGGTGTTTGTCAGAAAAATCTTCCGCCAGCGCTTCAATAATTTTATCTTTCGATAACATGCTTTCGATACGGCTTGGCAGTGCATGTAATGCATGAACAATTTCTTGCTCCTGCTCTGCATCAACACCTTTCAAGCGTCCAAGGTAAGCCACCAGCATCAATAATACTGTTAGCTGAGTTGTAAACGCCTTAGTTGAAGCAACGCCAATTTCTGCACCGGCTTTGGTCATCAGAGCAAAATCAGATTCACGTACTAAAGAAGAACCCGCTACGTTACAAACAGTCAATGATGTGAGATAGCCAAGTTCTTTAGATAAACGCAAGGCTGCCAATGTATCTGCGGTTTCGCCCGATTGAGACAAGGTGATAAGTAAGCTTCCTGAACGGCGTGCTGATTTGCGGTAACGGAATTCAGAAGCAATTTCCACATCACAAGGAATACCAGCCAATGCTTCAAACCAATAACGGGAAACCATACCTGCGTTATAGGATGTACCACAAGCAACTATCTGAATATGCTCTACTTTAGATAATAATTTAGCTGCGTTAGGACCAAGCTCAGACAAATCTACCTGCCCATGACTCAAGCGTCTTTCCAGAGTGCTTTTAATTGCCATTGGCTGTTCATAGATCTCTTTTTGCATGTAATGACGGTAGACACCTTTGTCACCAGCATCATACTGAATATTGGATTCAATCTGTTCCCGTTCAACCGGTTTGCCCTGAGCATTAAAAATACGCACAGTACGACGAGTTACTTCAGCAATATCCCCTTCCTCAAGAAAGATAAAACGACGAGTAACAGGCAATAGCGCCAACTGATCAGACGCCAGAAAGTTTTCTCCAACGCCCAAGCCTATAACCAAAGGACTACCCGATCTTGCAGCAATTATTGTTCCAGGATCACGGCTATCCATGATGACTGCACCATAAGCACCACGCAACCGAGGAATAACTCGTTGAATAGCTTCCAACAAAGTACCACCTTGTTTTTGTTCCCAATGAACAAGGTGGGCAATAACTTCTGTATCAGTATCCGAGATAAACTGATAACCGAGTGCAATTAATTGAACGCGTAATTCTTCATAGTTTTCAATAATACCGTTGTGAACAACAGCAATATAATCAGATACATGCGGGTGAGCATTTTTCTCGTTTGGTTCGCCGTGTGTAGCCCAACGGGTATGAGCAATACCTGTCCCACCAAGGACTGGCTGCTTACCAACCTCATCAGCAAGTACTTGTACCTTACCGACTTCACGCAGGCGAAACATATTTTTTTCGTTATCAACAACCGCCAAGCCAGCGGAGTCGTAACCTCGGTATTCCAAACGACGAAGTCCTTCAATCAGGATTTCTGCAATATCTCGTTGTGCTACTGCACCAACAATTCCACACATCAGTTTTATTCCTAAAAATAGGGCTGATGAAAGCCCTTTATATGTCAAGAGCCTGATTGTTTTCCGGTTTTTCCGGTCCCCGAGCCTGTAGAGTGGGGATTATTATTTTATTTTTTTTCTTTCACCGGGCGTTTCCACCCTTGAATATGTGTTTGTTTAGTTCTACTTACAACCAGCTCATTTTCAGCGATGTTTTTTGTCACTGTTGTCCCCGCTCCGATTGTAGCGCCTTTAGCAACAGTCACCGGAGCAACAAGCTGAGTATCAGAACCAACAAAAACATTGTCACCAATAATGGTCTTGAATTTATTAGCGCCGTCGTAGTTACAGGTAATAGTACCTGCACCAATATTTACATCACGGCCAATGTCTGCGTCGCCAAGATAAGTCAAATGTCCAGCTTTAGAACCTTTACCCAAATAAGATTTCTTCATCTCAACGAAATTCCCTACATGGGCTTTTTCAGCGAGTTTAGAACCAGGACGTAAACGTGCAAAAGGCCCAACAGTACAACTAGTTTCCATTTCAGAATCTTCAACTATTGTATAGGGGCTAATAATAGAATCATCACCAATGATGCAATTCTTCAACACACAACCGGTACCAATCTGTACGTTATTACCAAGGGCTACATTACCCTCAATAATGACATTAGTATCAATAACCACATCACGGCCGTGAATTAGTGTGCCACGTAAATCAAAACGAGCAGGATCCAACAACATAACACCCGCTAGTAATAATTGTTCCGCTTGTTCAGATTGATAAATACGCTCAAGAGCGGAAAGTTGAAGGCGGTTATTTACACCTTCCATTTCACTCAAGCGAGTTGGGTGCACCGCTTCAATTTTTCGACCTTCTTTATAAGCTAGTGCAATCACATCAGTCAGGTAGTATTCACCCTGAACATTGTTATTATCCAATTGGGCCAACCAACGTTTTAAATCACCACCATTAGCAACCAGAATACCTGTATTTATTTCATTGATTTTACGTTGTTCTTCAGTCGCGTCTTTTTGCTCAATGATACCAGTTACTTCTCCGTTTTCACGAACAATACGACCATAACCTGTTGGATTATCCAAAATTGCCGTTAATAAACCGATACCACCGTCAGGTTTAATCGCTAGCAGGCGTTCAAGGGTATCTGTACCAATAAGAGGCACGTCACCATACAGTATCAAAATATCTTCATCATCAGCGAAATATGGCGCTGCCTGCTGCATTGCATGACCAGTCCCTAACTGCTCTGCTTGTAATACCCAATTTAGTGTTTGATCAGAAAGGGTTTGCTTCATCAGGTTTCCTCCATGTCCATAAACCAGATGAACATTTTTAGCCCCTATTGCCATTGCAGTATCAATCACATGCTGAACCATAGGTTTACCGGCCAGCAAGTGCAGCACTTTAGGGAGATCAGAGTACATGCGGGTTCCTTTACCCGCGGCAAGGATCACAACACTTTTTGCACTGTTAGACATAAGAAACCCGATAACTCTAATTTAAGAGAGAAAAGTAAACCTGTTTATAAGATAAATTACTACATATTTCGCAATACAAAAAAGCCAGTTAGCTCACACCAACTGGCTTTTTTATTTAACTGCCTGTATTACATCGCTTTTTTTGTTAACTCGATTACACGAAGTTTCGCAATCGCTTTAGACAATTCAGCTGATGCCTGAGCATAGTCAACATCACCGTGAGAATTACGGATGTGTTCTTCAGCTTTACGTTTAGATTCCAACGCCTTAGCTTCATCCAAATCTTTACCACGGATCGCAGTGTCAGCCAGTACGATAACGCCGCTCGGTTGTACCTCAAGGATACCCCCAGAAAGGTAAATGACCTCTTCTTCACCGAACTGCTTAACAATACGTACCATGCCAGGTTTTATGGCAGTCAGTAGCGGAGCATGTCCTGGGTAAATGCCCAGTTCACCTTCACTACCTGTCACCTGAATTTTCTGTACCAAACCTTCAAACATCCGGCTTTCAGCACTGACAACATTCAGATGGTAAGTCATTGCAGCCATGTCAACCTCCGGTCAGCCGTATTAAAGTTTCTTCGCTTTTTCCACAGCTTCTTCGATGGTGCCAACCATGTAGAACGCCTGTTCTGGTAAGTGGTCATAGTCGCCGTCTAAGATACCTTTAAAGCCACGGATAGTGTCTTTCAGGGAAACGAACTTACCTGGTGAACCAGTAAAGACTTCTGCAACGAAGAATGGCTGAGACAGGAAGCGCTGGATCTTACGAGCACGCGCAACTACCAGCTTATCGTCTTCTGACAGTTCATCCATACCCAAGATGGCGATAATATCTTTCAGCTCCTGATAACGTTGCAGGATAGACTGAACGCCACGAGCAACATTATAGTGCTCTTGACCAACAACCAATGGATCGAGCTGACGACTGGTAGAATCTAACGGATCAACCGCAGGGTAAATACCCAAAGAAGCGATCTGACGACTCAAAACTACGGTTGCGTCTAAGTGCGCAAAAGTCGTTGCCGGAGATGGGTCAGTTAAGTCATCCGCCGGTACATAAACAGCCTGTACGGAGGTAATAGAACCGGTTTTGGTAGAAGTAATACGTTCTTGCAGAACACCCATTTCTTCCGCCAGAGTTGGCTGATAACCTACCGCAGATGGCATACGACCAAGCAGCGCAGATACTTCAGTACCCGCCAAAGTATAACGATAGATGTTATCAACAAATAACAGAACATCGCGGCCTTCATCACGGAACTTTTCAGCCATTGTCAGACCAGTCAGCGCAACACGTAGGCGGTTTCCTGGTGGCTCGTTCATCTGACCATATACCAGAGATACTTTATCCAGTACGTTAGAGTCTGTCATTTCGTGGTAGAAGTCGTTACCTTCACGAGTACGTTCACCTACACCGGCAAATACAGAGTAACCCGAATGCTCAATCGCAATGTTACGGATCAACTCCATCATGTTTACGGTTTTACCTACACCCGCACCACCAAACAGACCAACTTTACCACCCTTAGCGAATGGGCAAATTAGGTCCATTACCTTAATACCGGTTTCCAGTAGTTCTTGAGAGTTAGATAACTCTTCATAGCTTGGAGCCGGGCGATGAATAGCCCAACGCTCTTCTTCACCGATATCGCCTTTCATGTCGATTGGTTCACCCAATACGTTCATGATACGGCCCAATGTCGCTTTACCAACCGGAACTTCAATTGGATGGCCTAAATCAGTGACACTTAAACCACGGCTTAAGCCATCAGAAGTACCCATTGCAATACAACGAACAACGCCGCCGCCCAACTGCTGCTGAACTTCCAGCACCAACTTAGCTTCGCCGTTTTGAACCTCAAGAGCATCGTATACTTTTGGTACGGTATCTTGAGGGAATTCGACGTCCACCACGGCGCCGATTACCTGGATAATCTTTCCAGTAGCCATCTTGAATCCTCTACGTAATTCATAAACCTAGCTGTTAAACCGCGGAAGCGCCCGAGACAATCTCGGTCAGCTCCTGAGTTATGCTGGCCTGACGAGCTTTGTTATAAACCAACTGCAACTCTTTGATCAGGCTACCACCATTATCAGTTGCGGCTTTCATCGCCACCATTCGTGCGGCCTGTTCACTAGCCAGGTTTTCAACGACGCCCTGATAAACCTGCGATTCTACATAACGACGCAGCAGTATATCTAGCAACGCCTTAGGATCAGGTTCGTATAAATAATCCCAGGATTTCTTCTTCAGTGTTTCATCATCTCCGGCAGGCAGAGGTAATAACTGAGTAATAGTCGGTTCCTGGGACATTGTATTGATGAACTTGTTTGTCACCACATACAGTTTATCCAGACGTCCCTCATCGTATGCCCGCAGCATGATATTCACTGGCCCGATCAATTCAGACAGTGAAGGGTTATCTCCCATGCCTGTTACCTGAGCAACAACGTTGCCCCCAACAGAAGCAAAGAAAGAGGTAGCTTTAGAGCCGATAAGCGCCAGATCACACTGGACACCTTTATCAGACCAGTCTTTCATTTCTGAAAGCAGTTTTTTGAACAGATTAGTATTCAAACCACCGCACAAGCCACGATCGGTAGAAACAACCAGATACCCGACACGTTTGGTTTCACGCTCTTCAAGGTATGGATGTTTATATTCCAGATTACCTAACGCAAGGTGACCAATCACGCTGCGTATGGTTTCTGCATAAGGACGACTGGCCGCCATGCGATCCTGCGTTTTACGCATTTTGGACGCAGCAACCATCTCCATCGCTTTAGTGATTTTTTGCGTGTTTTGCACGCTGGCGATCTTGGTACGTATCTCTTTTGCGCCGGCCATTCCTGATTCTCCTCATTAACCAGACGGCCCATGTTTAATTAAACCGGGCCGAATAGTGTTACCAGGATTGAGTTGCCTTGAAGGAATCCAGCAGAGCTTTCAGCTTTGCTTCGATCTCTTCGTTGTAACCACCAGACTGGTCAATCTCTTTCAGAAGATCAGCATGTTCACGGTTGGCATATGCAAGCAACGCAGATTCGAAATCAATAACCTTAGCAATTTCGATATCTTCCAGATAACCACGTTCCGCAGAAAACAGAGACAACGACTGTTGTGCAACAGACATTGGCGCATACTGTTTCTGTTTCAGCAATTCAGTTACTTTTTGACCATGATCCAACTGCTTACGGGTTGCATCATCAAGGTCAGAAGCAAACTGAGAAAACGCTGCCAGTTCGCGATATTGAGCCAGAGCAGTACGAATGCCCCCAGACAATTTCTTAACGATTTTAGTCTGAGCAGCGCCACCTACACGGGATACGGAAATCCCTGGGTTAACTGCTGGACGAATCCCCGCATTGAACAAACTAGATTCCAAGAAAATCTGACCATCAGTAATTGAAATAACGTTTGTTGGTACGAATGCTGATACGTCACCTGCCTGAGTTTCAATGATAGGCAGGGCCGTCAGAGAACCGGTTTTACCTTTCACTTCACTATTAGTGAATTTTTCCACATATTCAGCATTAACACGTGCCGCACGTTCCAGTAAACGAGAGTGCAGATAGAAAACGTCACCTGGGAATGCTTCACGTCCTGGCGGACGACGGAGCAACAGAGAAATTTGACGATAAGCTACAGCCTGCTTAGACAAATCATCGTAAACAATCAGCGCATCTTCACCGCGGTCACGGAAGTATTCGCCCATTGCACAACCCGAATATGGTGCCAGGTATTGTAATGCCGCAGATTCTGAAGCAGTTGCAACAACCACAATAGTATTGGCAAGAGCACCATGCTCCTCTAATTTACGAACAACGTTCGCAATAGTAGAAGCTTTCTGACCAACTGCGACATAGACACATTTTATGCCTGAGTCACGTTGGTTAATTATTGCGTCAATAGCCAGTGCTGTTTTACCCGTCTGACGGTCACCGATAATCAGTTCACGTTGACCACGACCGATAGGGATCATAGCGTCAACGGATTTATAACCAGTTTGTACCGGCTGATCAACAGATTGACGGTCGATAACACCTGGAGCGATCATTTCAACAGCAGAGAAACCATCATGCTCAACAGGGCCTTTCCCATCAATTGGCTCCCCCAGCGTGTTTACTACACGACCAAGCAGACCACGACCAACAGGTACTTCAAGAATACGGCCAGTACATTTGACCTTCATACCTTCTGCTAAGTCAGCATACGGACCCATTACAACCGCACCTACGGAGTCACGCTCCAAGTTCAAGGCGATTGCATAACGATTGCCAGGCAGTGCGATCATCTCACCCTGCATAACTTCGGCTAAACCGTGAATACGAATGATACCGTCGTTAACGGATACAATCGTACCTTCATTGTGAGCTTCACTCACTACATTGAACTGAGCAATGCGCTGCTTGATCAGTTCGCTGATTTCGGTGGAATTCAGTTGCATATGCTCCAGTCCCCTTAAGACTGCAAGACGTCTGTTAAGCGATCTAAACGGCCACGAATACTGCCATCGATCACCAAATCACCTGCGCGGACAACCACACCAGCAATAACAGACTTATCAATTTTGCAATTCAGCTTAACTTTGCGTAACAGACGTTTTTCCATCGCTACAGAAATTTTAGCCAGCTGTTGTTCTCTCAATTCGGTGGCAGAAATCACTTCAACATCAACGGTTGATTCAAGTGATGCACGCAATTGAATAAATTGCTGCAAAACTTCCGGCAATGCCAGTAAGCGACCGTTTTCTGCCATAACACGAATAAAGCTCTGAGCATGTTCATCGACCTGTTCACCGCAAATTGCGATAAAGGTATTAGCTAATGTTTCCGATGCCAATGAACCGGAAAGCAGCTCACCAACTTGCTCATTACGAGTCACCTCAGCTGTGAACGCCAGCATATTCTGCCATTGTTCAAGCGATTGTTTTTCCACAGCAAAGTCAAAAGCTGCTTTGGCGTAGGGGCGAGCTACAGTAGCGAATTCAGACATGCCCCTCCCTCCTTACAGTTCAGCGACCAGTTTATCAACGATGTCGCTATTAGCAGCTTCATCCACGGAACGTTCGATGATTTTCTCGGCACCTGCGATAGCCAACATAGCGACCTGCTTACGCAACTCTTCCCGAGCACGCTTACGTTCGGCATCAATTTCTGCCTGAGCTTGCGTTACGATTCTGTTACGTTCCTGCTCAGCTTCCGCTTTTGCATCATCAAGGATCTGGGCTTTTTGTTTATTAGCCTGTTCAATGATGACCTGAGCTTCCACTTTCGCTTTCTTCATTTGGTCGGTCGCATTGGCTTGCGCTAAGTCCAGGTCCTTTTTGGCACGTTCCGCAGAAGATAAACCGTCAGCAATTTCTTTTTGACGTTTTTCTATGGCCGCCATGATCGGTGGCCATACGAACTTCATACAGAACATAACAAACAAGACAAACGCAATGGCCTGGCCGAGGATTGTTGCATTAATATTCACAGCACAATACCTCTTTTCAAATTAATGAGTTGACGTAGTTTCAGATTATTTCTACAAACTACGCGACAGCAAACATTACGTACAAGCCAAGGCCCACAGCAATCATTGGGATGGCGTCAACCAGACCCATAACGATAAAGAACTGTGTACGCAGAAGAGGGATTAAATCTGGCTGACGAGCAGCGCCTTCCAAAAATTTACCTCCGAGGATGCCGATACCGATCGCAGCACCGATTGCCGCTAGGCCCATCATTACAGCGGCAGCCATGTACAGCAGATCCATATTCAGGTTTTCCATGACAGTCTCCAGTTTGTTTCAGTTAAAACACAGTTAGTTATTGTGGTAAAAAATTAATGTTCTTCAGATGCCATCGACAGATAAACAATCGTCAGAACCATGAAAATAAAGGCTTGTAACGTAATAATCAGTATGTGGAAAATAGCCCAAGGCAGGCTCAGTAACCACTGCGACCACCACGGTAACAGACCAGCTATAAGAATAAAGATCAATTCACCCGCATACATGTTACCAAACAGTCGCAGACCGAGTGATACCGGTTTTGAAAGCAGGCTAACGCCTTCCAGAATTAAGTTAATTGGAATAAATAGTGGATGATTAAAAGGCTGTAAAGTCAGCTCTTTTGTAAAACCACCAATCCCTTTCATCTTAATGCTGTAGTAGAGGATGAGGACAAAGACACCAATAGCCATCGACAAGGTAATACTGACATCTGCTGTTGGCACGACACGCAGAGCAGGTAAACCAAAGAAATGTTCACCGATATAAGGGAGAAAATCGATTGGCAATAAGTCCATCACGTTCATTAATAACACCCAAACGAACACTGTCAGTGCCAAGGGGGCAATAACCTTGCTCTTGCCGTGATACATATCACGAACGCTGTTATCAACAAAACCCATGATCAATTCTATAGCAGTCTGAAGTTTGCCAGGTACGCCACTGGTGGCATTAACCGCAACCTTTCTGAATACATACAGAAATAAAATCCCTAATACGACTGAGAAAAAAAGCGAGTCAATGTTCAACGTCCAAAACGTTGCAGAACCACCAGAGTTGGGATCGACCAACTCAAAGGTACGTAGGTCCAACTGAAGGTTATTCAGGTGGTGGCCTATGTAGTCCCTTGCAGTTGAAACTTCTCCTGATGCAGACATGATGCCTCTTACCCTTTTATTGTTGAAAACCTAACCGTTTATCACAGCAGGTGCGATGATTTGCACAATCAGCACCGCTAAATAAGTTAAACCTAGTGGTGCAAACGCCGCTTTAAACACGCCTAAAGCAACAACCAGCACAGCTATTGTAATAATAACTTTCAACCCTTCGCCAACAGCGAAAGACCATGCAATACGTACAGAAACCTCTTCTTCTTTTGCTTTTTGAAAACTGGCAAACAGCATGAATATGGCATTAGGTAACCAACATGCTAACCCACCAGCAAAAGCAGAAGCGCCCCATTCTATACTTTTGGTACAAAAAGCCACACTGAGAACAACAAAAGTCATTAACTGCAAAAAAAGCAGCTTCAGTGCAATCTTACCGCTGTAAAGGGATACAGACATGACTTTTGTTTTCTCCCCTTGTACGCCTTGCATATCAGGTTTTGCTAAAGGTTGTATAAAACTGCCTTTGCTTAAGAGTGTCAAGTGACAAAAACGTGCAAATTATACGGGCCACCAAAATGAATTCAATCCATAAGTAGCGAAAAGGTGAACAATTATTTAAATTTTTTATTTTAGTGCCAGATTGCAAGCTAATGACTGTCCTGATTCCTTGTTTTTAATAATTTCATACATTTCAGACTTAAATGTGATTTAAATCACATAAATTTTTCATTTGTTAATTATCTTTAACATTCACAGTAAATAAAAATAAAATACATTAATAATAAAATCAATTGGTTAATTTAATTCTATACAAAAGAGTGATTATATTATGACTTAAATCACCAAGCTAATTTTTATCTAGTTTAAAAAAGTGAATCTGATGAAAAAACGCTTTATCTGATTTTTAAAGGTTCAACTATCTTAATATCAAGATAACGTTATTTTCATGTAATAACTCGGTAAATTAAAGCTGAAACGAGGCAAACCATAATTAACGATGCTGACTACAGTATAATTGTGCTCAACATCACTAATTATTTATAACTTTATTGACAAATAACAAAATCAGTTTGATTTAAGGATAACCAAATGACGTTGCCCTTCCAGTTCAGGAACATCTAATTTAATAACCGAATCGATAGAAATTCCAAAAGGCAACATAGTCAGCTCCTCTTCTGGAAGCACACCTTTAAGTGCATAGAAACACCCATGAATAGGCTCAGGCAAATGACTGCACCAAGAGACCATATCTTGTAACGAAGCAAAAGCACGGCTTATTACGCCATCAAAAGGTAGTTCAGAAGAATACGCTTCAACCCTGCTTTGTACTGGTTCAATATTTACCAAATCAAGTTCATGCTGAACCTGACGCAAAAATCTCGCCCTTTTACCTAAACTATCCAGCAATGTGAAATGAGAATCTGGACGAACAATAGCTAACGGAATACCTGGCAACCCTGGACCTGTACCCACATCGATAAAACGATGACCTTGCAAATAAGGGCTGACAACAATACTGTCCATGATATGACGCACCAGCATTTGCTCTGGCTCACGTACCGACGTGAGATTGTAAGCTTTATTCCACTTATTGAGCATATCAACATAGGCTACAAGCTGCTGTTTTTGCTGTAGCGACAATTCTATTCCTGCTTTGGTCAGCAACAATTCTAGTTTGTTAAGCATAATCAAGATCCTCTCAAGCACTGCGGCGCAATAATCCTTGTTTTTTCAACCACACAAGTAAAATTGAAATTGCCGCAGGTGTTACTCCTGAAATACGTGAAGCCTGACCAATTGAACTCGGTTTATGATCATTGAGTTTAGCGACAACTTCATTGGAAAGACCACTAATTTGGCGGTAATCGAGATCAACCGGTAATGATGTGTTTTCATTACGTAGCTGTTTTTCGATTTCTTCCTGCTGGCGGGCAATATATCCCTCATATTTGACCTGAATTTCAACTTGATCAGCGGCTTGTGGTTCTTCAAGACCTGGAGAAAACAGGGGCAATGAGGTCAAAAGTTCATAGTTCATTTCAGGACGACGCAGTAGATCTTCACCATTAGCCTCTTTCGACAATGGCATTTTCAATATATTGTTTATGTCATCAAGATTATTTGAATTAGGGTGAATCCAAATATTACGTAAACGCTGGCGTTCTTGTTCAACCATTTCCACTTTACGACAATAATGTTCCCAACGTGAATCATCTACCAACCCTAACTCACGGCCTTTTTCTGTTAAACGCAGGTCTGCATTATCTTCACGTAGCATCAAGCGATACTCGGCACGAGAAGTAAACATACGGTATGGTTCTTTAGTCCCTAAAGTACATAAATCGTCAACTAAAACACCAATATAAGCTTGATCACGGCGAGGGAACCAACTTTCTTCTTCTGAAGCGTAACGAGCTGCATTAAGGCCAGCCAAGAGTCCTTGAGCAGCAGCTTCTTCATAACCCGTCGTGCCGTTGATTTGTCCAGCAAAAAATAGACCGTGGATAAATTTACTTTCTAATGTTTGTTTCAGATCTCTTGGATCGAAGAAATCGTATTCTATTGCATAACCAGGACGAATAATGCGAGCATTTTCCATTCCTTTCATGGAGTGAACAATTTGCATCTGTACGTCAAATGGTAAGCTAGTAGAAATACCATTTGGATAGATTTCATTGCTAGTCAATCCTTCAGGTTCAAGGAAAATCTGGTGAGCATCACGATCTGCAAAACGCATGACTTTATCTTCGATTGAAGGACAATAGCGAGGACCGATCCCTTCAATGATCCCCGTATACATTGGGCTACGATCCAGATTATTGCGGATCACATCGTGGGTTTTTTCATTCGTATGGGTGATGTAACACGGTATTTGTTGTGGATGTTGTTTCACATTTCCAAGGAAAGAGAATACTGGAGTTGGATAATCACCTAGTTGTTGTGTTAACTGACTAAAATCAATAGTTCTGGCATCAATACGTGGTGGTGTTCCTGTTTTCAATCTGTTTACACGTAAAGGCAACTCACGTAAGCGCTGTGCCAACGAAATGGCTGGGGGATCACCGGCCCTTCCACCACTATAGTTTTCCAAACCAATGTGGATTTTACCGTCAAGAAATGTTCCTACAGTCAAAACAACAGCTTTAGCTCTGAACTTAAGGCCCATGCGTGTCACTGCGCCAGTAACTGTGTCATTTTCAACAATAAGATCTTCTACAGGTTGTTGAAAGATCATTAGATTAGGTTGGTTTTCCAATGCCATGCGTACAGCTTGACGATAGAGAACCCTATCCGCTTGAGCACGTGTTGCACGAACTGCGGGCCCTTTACTGGCATTTAAAGTTCTGAATTGGATACCAGCTTGGTCAGTTGCTTTAGCCATTAAGCCACCAAGCGCATCAATTTCTTTAACCAGATGCCCTTTACCGATCCCACCAATGGCTGGGTTACATGACATTTGGCCCAAAGTGTCAATATTGTGGGTCAGCAATAAGGTTTGACGGCCCATACGAGCGGCTGCCATAGCCGCTTCAGTACCGGCATGACCACCACCGATAATAATGACGTCAAATTGTTCTGGATAAAACATGGTGATGAACCTTTAGTTATAAAAATGCTCAGTGTTGCATTAAGGGAGGAGAATTCTACTCAAGTTTCAGTGATAGACCAAGTGGGTGAGATCACCGGTAATTAAAAGAAGATCTTTTTTATTTAAAGATCTATTTATTAGATCTTTTATTAGGATCATGATCTTTTGTGGATAAGTTATTTTTCCTTAGAAAGATCATAAAGCTGTAAAGGATCATTTGTTGTGAATGATCCGTGATCCTACAAGGTATAAACTGGGATCTAAATCGGTAGTTATTCACAGGGTGATCATTGTCATATAGTTATACTATGGATAACTACGGGTTAACCCCGGCTTTTTAGATAAGTTATCCACAATCGTTTGCTGTTTTTTTGTTCTTATTAGAGTGCGTTTGCCCAATCTTTAACCCATTCTTCTGCTGGATCTTCGGGGATCTCATGCTGTTGAATATCAATTTCCAGACGATCACCGAGACGTTTAGCACCATTTTCTATCAATAGTTGGTCAAATGATCTTATTGCACCGCAAAAAGTATCGTATTCGGAACTACCAAGGCCAACAGCGCCAAACGTTACCTTGCTGAGATCAGGTTTTTGGTCAGAAATTTCTGCGGCCAATGGTTGTATATTTTCTGGCAATTCTCCTGCTCCATGTGTAGATGTGACGACTAGCCAGATTCCTTCTTGAGGAAGTTCATCTAAAGAGGGGCCATGTAGCATTTTAGTGGAGAAACCAGCATCTTCCAGAATTTCAGCCATATGTTCAGCTACGTATTCAGCACTGCCCATCGTGCTGCCGCTGATTAAGGTAATAGTGGCCATAGTGATCCCAACAGATTTCAAGAGCCGCTATTGTACGCTGTGAATCTATTGGGATCTACCTGTGGATAATGTGGTTATAACAAATTTTATTTTATGGCTTGATTGTTCGCATGATCGGGTTTTGTAAGGAGATCAGGGTTTCTGTTGATTGAATTTCATCGATAGTCTGTATTTTGTTGATAAGTACATCTTGAAGGGATTCAATTGAGCGGCACATAACTTTAATAAAGATGCTGTAGTGGCCTGTTGTGTAGTAAACCTCAACTACTTCACCCAGGTTGTCTAGTTTTTTCAGAGCTGATGGGTAATCTTTAGCACTCTTAAGAATAATGCCAATAAAGCAACACACATCATAACCAAGTTGTTTTGTGCTGATATCGACTCTGGTACCGGTAATGATTCCTGCTTGCTTCATTTTTTCCACGCGAACGTGAATTGTTCCCGGACTGACAGCAAATTTCTTTGCTAGTTCGGCATAAGGTGTACGTGCGTTGTCCATTAAAGCGTGAAGTATGTCACGGTCTAGATTATCGATCTGATAAATTTCTGCCATTTTCAGCCCCTTTTTTTAAGGAATTTTCATTTTTTAATCTTAAAAATGAATTTTATGAATCATAAAGTCTATTTTTATTAAAGTATATTGAATTTATCCCTCATTTTATTGCTTAATGTTTCCAACAGGACATCAGGGCCACCTAAAAAATTAGAGAATAACATTATGAAAAAGTCGTTTATTGAAAAGCAGCAACAAATCAGTTTTGTGAAATCTTTCTTTTCCCGTCTGCTGGAAAGCAAACTGGGTCTGATTGAAGTACAGGGGCCAATCCTAAGTTGTTTGGGAGATGGTATTCAGGACAACTTGTCCGGCCATGAAAAAGCTGTTCAGGTAAAAGTAAAAACTTTACCGGATTCAACTTTCGAAGTAGTACATTCGTTGGCTAAATGGAAACGTAAGACACTGGGTCGTTTTGGCTTTCAGCCTGAACAAGGGCTTTACACTCACATGAAAGCATTGCGTCCAGATGAGGATCGCTTAACACCAATTCACTCTGTTTATGTTGATCAATGGGATTGGGAAAAAGTGATGGGAGATGGGCAACGCTCACTTGCTTATCTTAAACAGACAGTAGGTAAAATTTACGAAGCAATAAAAGAAACAGAAAAAGCTGTCAGCAAAGAGTTTGGTCTGGCACCGTTCCTGCCAGATCAAATTCACTTTGTTCATAGTGAAACGCTTCTGAGCCGTTATCCGGATCTGGATGCAAAAGGCCGTGAACGTGCTATTGCTAAAGAATTAGGTGCTGTTTTCCTCATTGGTATTGGTGCGAAATTATCTGATGGTCAATCTCATGATGTGCGTGCGCCTGATTATGATGACTGGACGACACCAAACAGCGATGGTTTTGTTGGCCTAAACGGCGACATCATTGTCTGGAACCCTGTTTTGGAGGATGCGTTTGAGATCTCTTCTATGGGTATCCGTGTTGATGCAGAAGCATTGGAGCGTCAGCTAGCACTGACTAGTGATGAAGAGCGTTTACAATATGATTGGCACCAGGCGTTACTCAAAGGCGACATGCCGCAGTCTATTGGTGGCGGTATTGGTCAATCCCGTTTAGTGATGTTACTGCTGCAAATGAAACACATTGGTCAAGTTCAGTGCAGTATCTGGTCACCTGAAGTACGCGAAACTGTAGAAGATATGCTTTGATTCAAGTTAGTGACGCCATTTTCTCAGTAAACGGCTTTTAAGTCCGGTATCAAAGTGCCAGATATGATCGAATATCCGCATAATATCTGGCTTACCATATTGGGACATGGAGACCGCATGGAAGCGGTGTTGCTGATGCAGTTGCAGATTTTTTATCTGATGGATTAGTGAGTTTGGCAGACGCTGAGCAATGAAATCTGAGATAACAACAGCATCAGCATTTTTCCAACATTTTTCTTTCATTTTTTCTATTGTGCTTGTCAGACAAAAAGCGAGATCTGTCCCTCCTTTGAAAGTTTGGCTGAGAAAACGAATAGCTTGCTCCAGACCATCTGGTGAAGATAGTTCATAGTGCACAATTCCTGTCGTAAATAGCATGATATGACAGTTGCGATTATCAGCTAGAGCAATGCGTAACAGTGCTAAACAAAAGGCTTTGGCGCATTTTTCATTGAATTTCCCCATAGAACCGGAAGTATCTACACAAATAATAAATGGTCCTCGTGGTCTTTCTTCCTGGCTATAATAAGTGACTGGCCGTAATGTTGTTTTTTCTCGCCAGTTATCACCTTGTAAGCGATAGGTCAGGAGTTTTTTTTCCACTAATTTGCGATAAAACTCATATTCCAGATCTTCAATTCCTAATATCGCTAATTCTATTGGCAACAGGCGCAGAATATCATCACTTTGTCCGATACCATTTACCTGTTCAGGAACGGTATCGGGTGTTCGTTCGATTGTAGTAACTGGTTCGAAAGAATGGTTTTCTTGTGGTTTTGATTTTGCAGATTGGCTACGTCCAAGTAATTGAGCTAATTTTTTCAGTTCCGGCTGTTGGTGAAGAAATTCACTATAGCGGATCAATAACTGCTTATCATTTTGGGAATGATTTAACTGACTTTTGCTCATATCCCATAATCGTCCTGTTGCCCTATCATTTTCACTAAAAACAGGATCAAGATTACCGCTTAGTGTCAGCCTTTGTTGCAGTTCTGCCAGTAATTGCTCTTTTTCTTGCTCCAACAATTGCTTCTGGAAGGTTGTAGTTTGCAGGATCAAACTGATCCTCCATCGTTGAATAAATAGGGTTTGTAGTGTATTTGAATCAGCAATGGTGTTGGTTGCGAGTTTCTGTGCTTCTTCACTAAAAGGGGATTCAATTCGGTTCAGAGTTTCTAAAATATCGGGAAGTTTAAGGTAAAAATGATTTGTATTGGCAGACAGTACTTGTTGATATAACTGAAATTCTTCTGCTAGAGTTGCAGGAATGAGCGCTTCTTTAATCCTTTGCTGTAAATCGTGTTTCCAGCCAGGGATATCTTTTAGTAGTGCACGTTTCAAGCGAGGATGTTTTTCAAAAAAGATAGCTAACTGAGGTGAAGCTAAAAGCGTTAATATGATCTCTTCTATCATCTCTCCTTCGTTTATTGACAGTAAAAGATCAAGGGTTGTCAGACTAATCATTTAATTAGCTGCCTATTTTTATTTTCAACTGCTTAATTTTATCTGATAACTGGATAAAGCTTTGCTCTATCGTAGCAAGCCAATGACTTTCAATAAATAGACATGGCTGATGCTGATTAAACAGTTGGTGTTGGTGATGAATTTCTTGATTAACTTTTTCCAATCTTTCCAGCCACTCGTTGTTTTCTTCATTTTTCTGATGCTGATGATCTGGTAAATATAGCGTGGATGAACGGCGGCTAATATCAAAAATCTCTGGCTGATGTGCTGAATTAACTTCGGCTGCTATGTTTTGTGGAAAACCAATACCGTTCAGACGGGCTGATAATTCTCTGCCTTTGTTTATCCAGATAATCAACGCTTTTTTTTCCAATTCAATGAAATTGACTTTAATATCATGGAGATGAAGAGGTGTATGTAAGAATAGAATCAATTTTTCTTCATTGATATGATCGGGTAGCGAATATTGTATTTTACGTCCAAACAGACTGGTTTGTTTTTCCAGCTTTAACGCCTGTTGATCATTTTTATCCTGACGGGCTTGAGTCCATTGGTGATAAAGCGAATCAATTTGTTGAGATAATATTCTTTGCCGATATGCCTGTTCGGTCATGAGAGTATTCAAGTATTGGGGTAATAATTTAAAAGAGTGAAGATCATGCCACAGGCAATCTTTCAGTAATATTAAATCAAGAGGTGATATCTCTTTTCTGCCATTGAAGAAAGCACTGGCTTGTAATAAATGAATGGCTTTCTTCCAGCGCCTGTCTGAAACGTAAGGTGAATGTTCTGTTGTATCAAGTTGCTGACGTAGATGATAAATAATATCAAAACAACTATCTGGTAGAACTATTTTATCAACCTCTTTTTGCCATTGATGGAATTCTTCGCTTGTTATTTGAATGTCTGCCGGAACAGGGTTATCATTTTCATTTTTGTGGCTAGTGAGTAACGCTCGGAAATTCTTCTTTTCTTGAATTTTATCCAGCCAGATACGAATTAGCATTCTGTCATAAAGTGCTTCCAGACTGTTATCTGCTTCAGGCAGCTCATTGGATGCTGTTATAAGTAATCGCATTGGAATTTTCTCTTCTGTATCCCCATTTCTGAATTTTCTTTCATTAATTGCAGTCAGTAGGGTATTAAGAATTGCCGGACCGGCTTTCCATATTTCGTCAAGGAAGACAATTTCAGTTTCAGGTAAATATCCGTTAGTTAGACGTTGATAACGTCCTTCTTCTTTCAGTGCCTGAATAGAAAGAGGGCCGAAAATTTCTTCAGGGGTTGAAAAGCGAGTCATCAGATATTCAAATGCTCTGGCATCACGAAACGCAAATTTCAATCGTCGGGCTATCAAACTTTTTGCGATGCCTGGAGGACCGAGTAGAAAAACACTTTCTCCACACAATGCAGCTAGCAAACATAAACGAATAGCCTGCTGTCTTTCATACAGACCACTTTCCAAATAATGACTTAAGCAAACTATTTTTTCTGTTAATAATAGCATAATTCATACCAATATTATCTGTTGGATTAGATAAAACCTAATTAGCCTTCTCCATAGATTTTAATCATTATTTGTTGATGTAGACAATATTTACCTTAAAAATCGATTCAGCGTCAAATATTCAATAAGTTAACGTTTTTTTTTCGTTTCTTTTATTATCGAAACGTTTCGATAGTGATCACATTTTTGTATCACTAATGTTGCATTTTAAATATTACTTTCTATATTACTAAATAGCGAAACGTTTCGCTAATGGAATAAAAAAATGAAAAAAGGTGTATTACTTAATTCTGAAATTTCAGCCGTAATTTCTCAGCTAGGGCATACTGACCAGATTACAATTGGTGATGCTGGATTACCAATTCCTTCTTTAGCCCAGCGGATTGATTTAGCGCTAACCCAGGGAATTCCCAGTTTTATATCCGTTCTTAATGTCGTTACACAAGAAATGCAGATTGAAGCTGCATTCTTAGCTGAGGAGATCATTGACCATAATCCTTTGATACATCAATTAATATTAACTCAAATTAAAGAGCTTGAGAAACAGCAAGGGAATTCAATTACTGTAGATTATATTAGTCATAATATGTTGAAAGAAAAAACAAAACATAGCCGAGCGGTGATTCGCACAGGAGAGCATTCTCCTTATGCTAATATTATCTTTTGTGCCGGTGTGACTTTCTGAGGTGATTATGCTGCCTGTACTGGAACTAAAAGGAATTAGTAAATCTTTTCCCGGTGTCAAAGCATTATCTGGCGCGGCACTACGTGTTTACCCGGGTAAAGTGATGGCTCTGGTAGGGGAAAATGGTGCAGGTAAATCCACGATGATGAAAGTGTTGACTGGAATATATACCAGAGATACAGGCACGGTTCATTACCTAGGAAAAGAAGTGATTTTTTCTGGCCCTAGCTCCTCTCAGAAAGCGGGGATCGGGATTATCCATCAGGAATTAAATCTTATTCCCCAACTGACCATTGCTGAAAATATTTTCCTGGGACGCGAATTTGTTAATAAATTCGGTGCGATTGACTGGGGAAAAATGTATCAGGAAGCCGATCGTCTTTTAAAAAAATTGAATCTGAGTTACAGCAGTCACCGTTTAGTCGCTGAACTTTCTATCGGTAATCAGCAACTGGTTGAAATTGCTAAGGTACTGAGTTTTAAATCCAAAGTTATCATTATGGATGAGCCAACTGATGCGCTGACCGATACAGAAACTGAATCATTATTTCTCGTAATACATGAACTAAGATCTCAGGGATGCGGTATTGTTTATATTTCCCATCGTTTGAGAGAAATTTTTGAAATTTGCGATGATGTGACGGTATTCCGTGATGGACAATTTATTGGTGAAAAGTCGGTAAAAGAGCTAAAAGAAGAGACTCTGATTGAAATGATGGTTGGGCGAAAACTGGAAGATCAGTATCCTCGCCTGAATTTACCTCGGGGCAAAAAACGACTTGAGGTTAAGCAGATTTCTGGTTCCGGTGTGACAAATGCCAGTTTTTCTCTTTATAGAGGGGAAATTTTGGGTATATCAGGGCTAATGGGGGCTGGCCGCACTGAATTGATGAAAATTATTTATGGTGCGTTGCCAAAAACTCAGGGGCGAATCACACTGGATGAAACCCCCATTGTAATTCGTAACCCTCAGGATGGGTTAGCTTGTGGGATTGTTTATATTTCAGAAGATCGTAAACGTGATGGCTTAGTTTTGGGAATGTCAATCAAAGATAATATGTCTCTTACTGCCTTACGTTATTTCAGTAACTGGTTAGGTAGTCTTAATCATAAAGAAGAACAGAATGCAGTTAGTGACTTTATTAAATTGTTTAGTATCAAGACACCTTCAATGGGACAAGCTATAGGTTTACTTTCTGGTGGTAATCAGCAAAAAGTAGCTATTGCCCGTGGATTAATGACTAGACCAAAAGTTCTTATTCTGGATGAACCTACGCGTGGTGTAGATGTTGGCGCAAAAAAAGAAATTTATCAATTAATTAATCAATTCAAGAAAGAGGGGCTAAGTATTATTCTCGTTTCTTCTGAAATGCCAGAAGTGATAGGAATGAGTGATCGTATTTTGGTTATGTGTGAAGGCCGGATCAGTGGCGAATTTTTCGCTGAACAGGCAACTCAAGAAGTTTTGATGGCAGCGGCTGTAGGCAAACAATATGGAGCGATTCAGGAGTAATTCAGTATGAATTCTAATATACCACCGACATTTAAACGTTGGTTTACTAAAGAGTGGTTACTGAAACAAAAGTCACTGATTGCGTTACTAGTGCTGATAGCCGTAGTTTCTTCTCTTAGCCAAAATTTTTTCACTTTAAATAACTTGTTTAATATTCTGCAACAAACATCAGTCAATGCCATTATAGCCGTTGGGATGACATTGGTTATCCTGACATCGGGTATTGACCTGTCTGTTGGTTCATTGCTTGCGTTAACAGGGGCAGTAGCAGCTTCATTGGTTAGTACGGAAGTTAATGCTCTGGTGGCTATCGTGAGTGCTTTGGCTTTAGGTGCTGCAATTGGTGCTTGTACAGGAATAATAATTGCTAAAGGTAAAGTACAGGCATTTATTGCCACTCTAGTCATGATGTTGTTACTTCGTGGAATAACCCGTGTCTATACTGATGGTAGCCCAATAAATACAGGATTCAGTGATAATGCGGATCTGTTTGGCTGGTTTGGTATTGGCCGTCTACTGGGAATTCCTACTCCAGTATGGCTGATGTTGATAGTTTTTGTTATCGCCTGGTATATCCTGCATCACACCCGTCTAGGTCGTTATATTTATGCCTTGGGGGGGAATGAATCGGCTACCCGTTTATCTGGTATCAATATCGATAAAATTAAAATTATCGTTTACTCCTTATGCGGTTTACTGACGGCATTGGCAAGTATTATTGAAGTCGCTCGTCTTTCTTCTGCTCAACCTATGGCAGGGGGAGGTTATGAATTAGATGCTATTGCTGCCGTAGTACTGGGAGGAACTCGACTGGCTGGTGGTAAGGGATTAATTATTGGTACTCTGATTGGTGCACTAATCCTCGGTTTTTTAAACAATGGCTTAAACTTATTAGGTATTTCTTCTAACTATCAGATGATTGTTAAAGCAATTGTAATATTGTTGGCAGTTCTGGTTGATAACAAAAATGGTAAATAACCTCACCCTACAGGAAATAACATGATGAAAGTGAAGAAATTAGTAACAATTTTATCTGCTGTTGCGCTAAGTATGACTGTAAGTATAAATGCATTGGCGAAAGACACTATCGCGTTAGTCATTTCTACACTGAATAATCCATTCTTTGTCACAATGAAAGATAGCGCTCAAAAAGAGGCGGATAAGTTGGGCTATAACCTAATTGTGTTGGATTCTCAGGATAATCCAGCGAAAGAATTAGCTAATGTTCAGGATTTGACGGTACGTGGTACTAAACTCATGCTAATTAACCCGACTGACTCCGATGCTGTTGGTAATGCCATTATTATGGCTAACAATGCCAAAATTCCGGTCATTACTCTAGATCGGATAGCGAATAAAGGTACTGTTGTCAGTCATATTGCTTCTGATAATCGCTTGGGGGGTAAAATAGCGGGTGATTTTATCGCCGAGAAATTAGGGAGTGAAGCCAAAATTATTCAGCTAGAAGGTATTGCCGGTACTTCTGCTGCCCGTGAACGTGGTGAAGGATTTAATAAGGTAGCACAGGAACATAAATTCAATATGTTAGCTAGTCAGCCTGCTGATTTCGATCGTACTAAGGGACTGAACGTTATGCAGAACTTACTGACGGCTCATTCGGCTGTACAAGCTGTATTTGCTCAGAATGATGAGATGGCGTTAGGTGCTTTGCGCGCTTTACAAACAGCAGGTAAAAGCGATGTATTAGTTGTTGGTTTTGATGGTACTGGAGATGGTATCAAAGCTGTCCAACGTGGAAAACTAGGAGCGACAATCGCTCAGCGTCCTGATCAAATTGGTATCGTTGGTGTTCAGACTGCAAATAAAGTGCTGAGAGGCGAAAAAGTTGAAGCCGTCATCCCTGTGGAATTGGAGTTAGTTATTAAAAAATAAATCGGTATTTGTGCCGTTACTCATTGATGGTGGTGACGGCATAATTAAAAAGGAATAAATGTAATGAGTACAGCAAAACTTGCGGTGCTTGGCAGCATAAATGCTGACCATATTTTGAATCTTAAGTCATTCCCTCGTTCGGGGGAAACGGTGATCGGGGAACAATATCAAGTTGCTTTTGGTGGTAAAGGTGCTAATCAGGCGGTAGCAGCAGGCCGCAGCGGTGCTGACATTACATTTATTGCTTGTGTTGGTGAGGACGATATTGGTTTTCGTATCTATCAGCAGTTAGCAAAGGATAATATTAAAACTTCTGGCATTGAAGTGATTAAAGGAGAAACAACGGGTGTAGCGTTGATTTTCGTTAATCAGCAAGGTGAAAACGTTATTGGTATCAATGCAGGCGCTAATGCGGCGTTGACACCGGAATATTTCTATCGCTACCAAAATATTATTGAGGAAGCAGATGCATTATTGATGCAACTTGAGTCTCCATTGGAAACAGTGCAACTTGCTGCAACAATAGCTAAGCAAAATAATACAAAAGTGATACTCAATCCGGCGCCTGCCAGAAAATTATCTGATCAATTGCTCTCGCTGGTGGATATCATTACACCGAATGAAACAGAAGCTGAATATCTCACTGGAATTAAAGTAGAAAATGATTCAGATGCGGAAAAAGCGTCTCAAGTGTTGCATGATAAAGGTATTGATACGGTAATTATCACATTGGGTAGCCGTGGGGTATGGTTGAGTGAAAGCGGTCAGAAAGGAAAGATTGTTCCGGGATTTAAAGTTAACGTTGTAGATACTGTTGCGGCAGGAGATACTTTCAACGGTGCGTTGGTGACAGCATTATTGGAAAGAAAATCCATGTCATCTGCCATACGATTTGCTCACTCTGCTGCTGCGATAGCGGTAACCCGTCAGGGAGCTCAGCCTTCCGTCCCGTGGCGAAATGAAATTGAGGCATTTTTAACTGAACAGGATTAACAGTGGCTACAATGAAAGATGTTGCTCGTTTTGCAGGCGTTTCTACATCAACTGTATCTCATGTTATTAATAATAATCGTTATGTCAGTGATGGTGTGAAAAAGAAAGTTAACGATGCGATTGAGCAATTGAATTATGCGCCATCAGCGCTTGCAAGAAGTCTTAAAATCAAGCAAACCAAAACCATTGGTATGCTGGTCACAACCAGTAATAATCCTTTTTACGCTGAAATTGTAAGAGGGGTTGAACGAAGCTGTTATGAGCGTGGTTACAGCCTTATCTTGTGTAATACAGAGGGTGATGCCAAGCGGATGGATTACAGCATGGAAACTTTGCTGCAAAAGCGAGTAGATGGAGTGTTGATTATGTGTACTGAAAATCAACACCGCTCCTGTGATGTTTTGCGTCGTTATCCTCCTTTACCTATGGTTATGATGGATTGGTCTCCATTTGATATTGTCAGCGATGTTATTCAGGACAACTCTTTATTGGGGGGGGAGATAGCCACTAATTACCTTATTAGCTGTGGTTTTAAAAAAATAGCCTGTATTGCAGGTCCACAAGATAAAACACCCGCTAATCATAGATTGCAAGGATATAGAAAGGCAATGGCAAATGCTGGTCTTGTTATTCCTGAAGGCTATGAAATTTACAGTGATTTTGAATTTGCTGGTGGTTTTGAATCAATGCAAAAATTGCTGCAACATCCTGAATCGCCGGAAGCTGTTTTTGCCAGCAATGATGCAATGGCTGTTGGCGCTTATCAGGCTCTGTACCAAGTAGGGCTTTCTGTGCCGGATGATATTTCCATCATTGGTTATGATGATATCGACTTTGCTCCTTATATGATCCCACCGTTGACAACCATTCATCAGCCAAAAGATGAGCTAGGAAAGCTTGCTGTTGATACTTTGCTTTATCGGATGAATAATCCAGAAAGTGATCCTAAATTGCTAGTATTAACTCCAACACTGATTGAGCGCAGCTCAGTTTCTGTTCTTAAGTGTTCTTTTTCTTAATCATGTTATCTCCATCTTCCTTATGTAATAACAGGAAGGTAGAAGAAGCGAGTAAAGTTATTATTCCTACGGTAATAAAAGTACTGTGAAAATGATCAACAGTCGTTCCATAATGCATGGATTCATAGAAACGGAGAATAGCGGCACTTACTGCAACACCGAAGCTAATAGATAACTGCTGAGTTACAGCTAATAAACTATTTCCCGAGCTGGCATTATTATCGGTCAGATCAGCGAGAGTAATGGTATTCATCGAAGTAAATTGAATGGATACAGCCATACCCAGTAAAAATAGTGGAATAGCCAAAAGGACAGCGGACATTTCTGGTGATTGCAGTGAAAATTGAGAAATCATTAATCCAATAATGATTGTTATGCTAACCAGCGTCTTACGATATCCAAAGCGAGTTAATACATTAGTAACGAAAGATTTGGCTATAACAGAACCAATAGCTGTTGGGGCCATCACCATGCCGGCAATGACTGCTGAATAACCAAATCCAACTTGTAGCATCAAAGGAATTAGAAAAGGAATACAACCAGTTCCCAAACGTGTAACAATATTACCTATAATACCTATAGAGAATGTGCGAATGCGGAACAATTTCAGGCTGATAAGCGGTTGGGTTTGTTTTCTAGCATGCATCAGATAACCAAATAATATCATAAAACCACCGACCATAATTGTCAGAGGTATATAACTTGGTAACGTACTTTCCCCTAGTAAATCTAAACTGACAGAAACCATGATTAAACTCAGTCCAAAAAGTATAAAACCGAGAAAGTCAAATGAGCGTTTTGGCATTGTAAAATTAGGCATATGCTTTTTAGCATAAATAATCCCCAATAAACCGATTGGAATATTGATAATAAATATCCAATGCCAGGTAGCATAAGTGACTAATAATCCACCGAGCATAGGACCAAGAATTGGCCCTACTAACCCAGGCATGGTAACAAAATTCATAACGGGTAGAAGTTCGCTGCGTGGATACGCACGTAATAACGCAAGGCGGGCAACGGGCATCATCATTGCGCCACCAATTCCCTGAATTACACGGGAAATAACCAGAAAAGTTAAATTACCTGATAAGGCACAGGCAAGGGAGCCTAAAGAAAACAAGGATACAGCAAAAATAAATATTCGGCGGGTGCCAAAACGATCTGCTAACCAGCCGCTGACTGGAATTAGCAAAGCAACAGTCAGAATATAGCTGACAACAGCAGATTGCATCGCTAAAGGTGAATGTTCGAGGCTTTCAGCAATAGCGGGCAATGCTGTGTTGAGAATTGTTGCATCTAAGGCTTGCATAAAGAAAGCTATTGCAGCAATCCAGGGTAGCCCCGCCATATTACGAGCGGTTTTTACCATTAATAATCCTGCTTACTTTTATCCAGCCAATGTTTGGTTGGATATTAATCTAATTCACTACTATATAAGATCATTAGCGCTCTGTTAATAACTTTTGGTAAGCGAGAAGTGCGCTATGATTGTCACCTTTAACAATTCTTTCATGAGCTTCCAGTTGTACAATTTTATCGGAAATAATAGCTTCAAAGTGATTCTGGTAAAACAGATGAAATAGTTTGTCTACTTATATTACTTTAGTTTTGGAGTAATTATTGTCGATGTCATCAGTTTTTGTATGAAAAAAATACATAAATACAAGTTTTGTTGAAAAAAACCGCTAACGGCAGTTTTTTTTAAATAAATGCTTGCCAGCGTCAAAGAACGCCCTATAATGCGCCACCACTGACCGACACAACGCTGATAAACATTGTGAGGTCGGGCAGAGAAAAAGCTAATAAGCGCTTGACTCTGCGGGCGAAAAGCGTA
>NZ_JBHFKT010000045.1:0-37918 GCF_042879335.1 Photorhabdus sp. RM96S
ATATCACAATCCCGTAAATTCAAGCTCGGTTTTTTAGGTTGGAATGTATAAGCAATTAGGCCAGCGACGATTTCCAATAAAAAACCGAGCTGACTGCGGTGTCTTGAATGCTCTATCTGAGAAATATTTTTAAGCTGATCTATGACCGTTTCTATCAAAAATCACCTTCTTAACATCAGCTTATCCCAGAGATATAACGCTTTTGTCTTCATTCTTCATGTTACTACGGACATGAGTGATTAACGTGCTTCCAGTTCATCGCACAAGGCCTGTGACAAATACCCTTTATCGCCATATAAACACCCTGTTAACCCTTGTACCCGCGCTTTGACAGGATGACGCTCATCTTTATTTCCTGAGGTCAACTTAACCGCCAAAAGTTCACCACAATTATTGATAACCCGATGAAGTTTAAAGCCATAAAACCAGCCGGTATTGGTTTTCCCTCGCTGTGCGACGCCTTGAAATACGCGATGACGGGGAATACGGAGATTGTGGCAAACGGCAATTTTGGTTGAATCAATAAAAGCGATCCCCTGGGTTTCAGCTTTGCGTGACGAAAGAAAAGCACAGAGAGGAATGAGCGCCCTTTGCTTTAAGGTTAACATGCGGGTGTAGCTGACCAAGCGGGGAAAATCGGCCTTAAGATAGTGTTTGACATGCTGAATATAAAACGTTTTAAAATCACGATAATGGCTCATGTGGAATAAAATGAGGAGCGTCATCACTTCACTGAAAGAAAGGGAAGCTTCGCGGCGACGTTTGAGCAAACCATTTTCAATTAACTATTGATGCCAGAGAGGAATAAATTTTTGGCAAAAGTCATCGACGCAGCAGTAAAGTTCTTCTAAATTAAACATGCCTGAGGATCTCCACGATTTTGTTTTATCTAGCAAAAACTTTGATCGTGCCTCAGGCACTTAGTTCGCTTCTTAAGCAAACCTCAGGTTAATTATGTTGGATTTATTGTTTTTTAGAGTTAATGGTAAAGTGAAAAATAGTCGAAATAACTATTGAAGAAATTAGTAATATTGTAAATCCAGAAATGATGTCTTCAACGCCAACACCTAAATAAATAGTATAAAAAAGGATGATCATAGTAATAAATACATAAATACCTGATTGCATACCCAAAGTATAAAGAGAGTTTTTTGAATATAATCCTAGATAAGAGAAAAAAATAGGTTGCATAATGGTATTAGCTAAAAATACCATAATTGTGAATAGCAAATAGAGTATGCCAGAATTTGTTATAATGCCAAGTAAACAGAATCCGAGAGAGAATAATTGCATGATATTGCCTATCATGATTCTTTTGGTTAAAAGTGCAGATTTAATGACATGATCCCAATTGCACAGGGGAACCATATAATCAGTAATATGATATACATTTGAATTATATCAATATGCTCAAAATATTTTGTTCGCATTGATGGCATAATCATTAAGGATAGGAAAAAGCAAACATTGATTATAACTAAACTGGAAAAGTCAAAGAAAACAGCTAATTTATTGGTTGTTTTCACAGGATATTTAATATTGTGTTTTTGTTTTTTTAAGTTATTGTTTTTTAAATTGTTGTTTTTTAAATTATGACTTTTAAAGTCAGTTAAATAAATAATTGAAGCAATAGAGTAAATAAAAGCAGAAAAAAAGTCTGCTGATGTACGGGAATTTAAACTTAAAAGAGAGAAAATAACAGGAATTAAAAATGGTAGACTTAATAACGCCAGGCTTAAAATAGAAAAATTACTATTCGTTTTCTTTTCATTTCCTGTGGTTATAAGAATATTTCTTCCCATTGTGACAATAAATCCACTTATTACTCCCCATAATATTCTATGCAGAGTATCCAGCCAAATTGGAATAAGTATTGTTTCTCTTACAAAGAGAATGCAGTTTATCGTTGCTATTAATAAGAAGAAGCCAAAAATATTTTTTTCAAACAAAGCAATATTCATTTTTCGAATAAAAAAGGATATGGTCATACATCCCAGAGATAACCCTAATAAATAAGAAAAAACAGGAATATAAGCGTTTAAAATCATTCCTCCGCTTTTAAGCACGGTATCTACCCAAATCATGAGACCCGATGAGCCGGTAATATTTGCGGCACTTAATAACACACTAAGCACGACAGCTCTATTATTAAACATGGTGATGGTTTTCCTTTATTTAGTGCTTATTTGTGCCATTCTATTAATCTCATTATGCTATTATTGATCTTGAAGAAAAGGATATAGTCATTTTTCATATTAATATCAATATCATCAACTAAAGTTGTTTAAAAAAGTGATTTTAACACTGAATTATTATTGATTAAATAACTTGATTTAAGACGACGTCTTTACGGCGGGGAGCAGTCACGATCCTGTTTACATGACAGAGTCAACTTGATAGTGGCAATATTTGATTTGATGCGACGACTTAGCTGGTAAGGTAATTATCCCTGATTTGGGAAGGGTTGAGTTTTCTGCTGTTGCCAGCGAGGATAACTAATAATTCCTTTAAAAAGAGATAAATAAGTTATGGCAAAGATAGGTATTTTTGTTGGTACTGTTTATGGTAACGCGCTCGCTGTTGCAGAAGAAGCACAGCAGATCCTTGAACAACAAGGTCACGATGTAGAAGTCTTTGAAGAGGGGGAGCTGGAACAATGGCAATCCTATCTCGATCAAATGGTTTTAGTTATCACTTCAACGACTGGACAAGGGGATTTACCCGATAATATTCAACCTCTTTATTATGCCTTGCGAGATGAACTGGGTTATCAGCCAGAATTACGCTATGGTGTGATCGCCTTGGGTGATAGCAGTTACGAGAATTTTTGTGGTGGTGGCCGCACTTTTGATGAGTTACTACAAGAGCAAGGAGCAATAAGAATCGGTGAAGTTTTGATGGTGGATGCAGTGGAGGAAGCTGAACCGGAAGTTTTTGCTCAGCCTTGGATCAGACAATGGGGAGAGTTAATTGAATAATTACAATACACCGCTTATACCGAATAGGATATAGGCGGTGTAATTAATAGAACCGTTTTATTTACGGGTTAGTTTTTCCAGATCGGCTTCAATCTCGGCAATCTTGTTGGCAACAACGTGTTCAAGATGACGCAGGTCGTCAAGGATTTTGTGTTTCAAATCGATTTCTACTTGGTCACGTTTGCAAATCTGATCCAACTCTTCAATCACATAACGCAGGTTGGTATTGATTTCGTTGATCTCTTTGTATCCTTGCTCTGCATTGTTTGCAGTCACAGTCTTGCGCTGACGCGGATATTTGAATTTCACGCTTTTAGCAAAGAATTCACCTTTATCCTTACGAAAATAGATTTTCAGAATATCGTTGTTAGCTTCTTGACGCAGACTATAGCGGTCAATTTCTTCGGGATATGTGATCCCCAGACTCTTTAAGTTATCGTACATGGCACCACCTTAAGGGTATTTTTCCCAGTAGGTTATTCTATGCGTCATTTTGAATCCGGATCGTCTCCAAATACCTTACGTACTTTGTGTACGTTTCGGAGCGTGCATGTTGTCCGTATTCAAACTGTCTATATTAATAACACTAACTGAGGTTGGTAATGATGATAAAAAGCAAAAAAATAGCGGACTTATTTATTATCCGCTATTTTAAAGTTTAATCTATCGATCTGAGGAGTTCATTAATGCCCACTTTTCCTCGTGTTTTGGCATCCACTTTTTTGACAATGACAGCACAATACAGGCTGTAACTACCATCTTTTGATGGGAGGTTGCCAGAGACAACAACAGAACCCGCAGGGACACGACCATAATGAATTTCGCCTGTTTCACGATCATAGATTTTGGTGCTTTGACCAATATAGACACCCATTGAAATCACTGAACCCTCTTCGACAATCACACCTTCTACAATTTCAGAACGGGCGCCAATAAAGCAGTTGTCTTCAATGATGGTTGGGTTCGCTTGTAATGGTTCCAATACACCACCGATACCGACACCGCCGGATAAATGGACATTTTTACCAATTTGGGCACAGGAGCCGACTGTTGTCCAGGTATCTACCATTGTTCCTTCATCAACATAAGCGCCGATGTTGACATAGGAAGGCATCAGTACGCAGTTACGGGCAATAAAGGCCCCTTGACGTGCTGCCGCAGGAGGCACTACACGAAAGCCCTCTTTTTCAAATCTTGCCTGATCATAGTCAGAGAATTTCATCGGAACTTTATCGAAATAACGGCTTTCTGTGCCATCAATGATCTGATTTTCATTAATACGGAAAGAGAGCAGTACAGCCATTTTTAGCCATTGATGAGTGACCCACTGACCGTCAATTTTCTCTGCAACGCGTAGCTTTCCACTATCCAGCAGGTTGATGACTTGAGTAACTGCATCACGTGTTTCATGGTTGACGGTTGCTGGAGTAAGCGTTGCACGGTTTTCAAAAGCATTTTCGATAATGGATTGTAATTGCTGCATTGCATCGGGTTCCTTGGTTATCGTCCGAATCATGGGCTTATACCCGTCATCTTTCAAGTTGCCTCTTTGTTGGCTGCACTCACTCACCCCGGTCACATCGTTATCTATGCTCCCGGGGATTCGCTCCCTTGCTGCCGCGATGCATCTTGAAATCCATTAGGGTATATATATTGAGTTATATTTTATCCTTTGGATTTAGGGTTGCTGTCAACCTTTCTGACAATTCTTCTCTGACTTTTTTATTTAATGCCTTGTGGTCTTTATCTGCCAGCACAAAAAAATCTTCGACACGTTCACCGATGGTGGTGATGTGTGCACCATGCAGTGAAACCCCCATTTCGGCGAAAATATTACCGACCCTTGCCAGCAATCCCGGTTGATCCAGGGCAAATAGTTCCATATAGGTTCGTCGTTCATTATGGGTAGGCAAGAAGGTGACTTTTGTTGGTACGTTGAAGTGACGCAGTTTGGTTGGCAATTTTCGTGTTTTCGGTGTTTTGGTGTGAGGAGCCAGAACAACTTGTAAAAGTGCGTCACGTATTATTTCATGGCGATCCGATGCTAAAGGATGACCATTGGGTTCCAGTACCACGAAAGTGTCCATTGTCATACCATCACGATTGGTAAAGATCTGAGCATTATGAACACTCAGGTTACGTCTATCCAGTTCGCCGACAACCGCCGCAAACAGGGAAGGACGATCTACGCTCCAGATAAAAATTTCTGTACCGCCACGGGTTGGCTTGGTACTTATCAGTATCAGTGACTCTTGAGAATCATGTTGCACTAAATGACGGGCGTGCCAGGCAAGTTGTTTTGGCGTATGACGAAGAAAATAATCTGCATGACAACGACTCCAAAGCTGATGAAGTTTCTGTTCGTTAATATTATCCTGGCGCAACAGAGCAAGTGCCTGGAAACGGTTATGACGGATGCGTTCCCGAAAATCTGGTGTATTTCCCTGGCGCAATTGATTCTCTGTAGAGAAATAGAGTTCCCGTAACAAACTCTGCTTCCAACTATTCCATAGGTTGACATTGGTGGCGCAGATATCAGCGACTGTCAGGCAGATCAGGTAGCGTAACCGGGTTTCATTGAGGATTTGATGGGTAAATTGCTTGATGATTTCTGGGTCCTGAATATCTCGCCTTTGAGCCGTGACTGACATTAACAGATGATGACGAACCAGCCAGGCTACTAAATCAGCTTCTCGTGAGTTAAGCCCATGTTGCAGTGAAAACGCGAGCGCATCGTCAGCGCCAAGTTCAGAATGGTCACCGGTACGCCCTTTGGCGATATCATGAAATAGTGCAGCAAGATGTAGGAGTTCTGGTTGAGGCAGACGAGGGTATAGCTCAACACAGAGTGGATGGGCTGGACGATTATTCTCATCGGCAAAACTTTCCAGTTTTCTCAGTACGCGGATGGTATGTTCATCGACGGTATAGGCGTGAAACAGATCAAACTGCATCTGACCGACGATATTGCCCCAAAGCGGTGTGTAAGCGCCAAGGACACTGTGACGATGCATGGGCACAAATGCGCTTTCAACCGCCCTTGGGTGACGTAGGATATCCATAAAGATTTGGCGAGCTTCCGGTAATTCACACAATGGCTGAGACAGGTTGCGGCGTGCATAACGGAGGTGGCGTAACGTAGTAGAATAAATACCTTGAACTTCTTCATGTTCCGCCATGCGATAAAACATTCGCATAATAGCGGCGGGTTCTTTGATAAACAGAGTTTCATCAATAAGATCAATAAGTTGTCCCCGTAGTTGGAATTCACTATCCAACGAGCGGGACTTTTCATGGGTTTCCAATGCCAGAATGGCTTCATCAAACAGTTGCAGTAGCATATTGTTGAGTTCGCTAACGCGGCGTGTCATCCGGTAGAAATCTTTCATCATTCGTTCTACCGGTTGATTACGCTCTCCGTGATAGCCTAGTAATTGAGCAATACTGAACTGGCGATCAAATAACAGACGATTATCATAACGATTGACTATCAGATGAAGAGCAAAGCGGATACGCCAGAGGAAACTTTGGCATTCATTTAATTCATTACGTTCTTCTGCTGTCAGGAAACCAAAGTCGACCATTTCATCTACGGAGGTTGCACCAAAATGGCGGCGGGCAACCCACAGTAGGGTATGAATGTCTCGCAATCCTCCGGGGCTGCTTTTGATATCAGGTTCCAGGTTATAACTGGTGCTGTGATAGCGCTGATGGCGTTCGTGTTGTTCGACAATTTTGGCATCAAAGAATTCAGTGGAAGGCCAAAAACCATCACTGAAGGTATGTCGCTGTAATCGAAGAAAAATGGATGGATCGCCACAAATTAACCGTGATTCGATTAAATTCGTCGCAATAGTCAGATCTGATAACCCTTCCAGCAAACACTCTTCAAGTGTGCGGACACTGTGGCCGACTTCCAGTCGGATATCCCATAGTAAAGTGATAAATTGTCCGACATTCTGAGCTTGAGGCGGTGTGAGTGGTTGTTCACTGAGTATCAACACGTCGATGTCAGATAGCGGATGCAGTTCCCGCCGGCCATATCCGCCGACGGCAATCAATGAAAGTGATGAAATTTTATCAAATCCATAGGCATACCATAATTGTTGTAATAACTGGTCTATGTAATCACTGCGTGCAGAAATCAAGGCTTCTGCGGAAATACCCGCTTTAAATGCATGTTCCAGCCAAAGCTGAAATTCTTCGAGGTGCTGTTTCAACACAGGGTAGCGAAGATCTTCACTGGAAAAATCAGCGGGAGAAAGTGGCGGGATAGGGGCTTGAATTGTGGCGATATCTGCTGACATAAGTATAAACCTATGAGAAAGGCGAATCATAACGGCCAGATTACTGAGAAAGTAGGGTGTTGAACAAGGGGATATTGCGGAGAAAAGATTTAGAAGCCTTGTATGATTTCAACAAGGCTTCATAGTTTGCTGTTTTAATTATTCATTTACCAAGACTGCGGAAAGCGTTGGCTCTTCTTCTTTACGCAATGTCATGATTTCGCAGCCGTTATCAGTAACAACGATGGTATGTTCATACTGCGCAGACAGGCTGCGGTCCTTGGTTTTGACTGTCCAGCCATCTTTCATGGTACGGATGTGGTAGTCACCGGTGTTAACCATTGGCTCAATAGTGAAAGCCATACCTTTTTGCAGAACAACGCCACCATCATCTGCATCATAGTGCAATACTTGTGGTTCCTCGTGGAAGCCTGCGCCGATGCCGTGACCGCAATATTCACGGACCACAGAAAAATCGTTGGCTTCAACAAATTGTTGGATGGCTCTACCAAGGGTGCGCAGACGAATACCGGGTTTCACCATTTTCAAGGCTAGATAGAGGCTTTCCTGAGTGATGCGGCACAGGCGCTCACCCTGAATGGTTGGTTTACCAACTATGAACATTTTTGATGTATCACCGTGGAAGCCCTCTTTGATGACAGTCACATCGATATTAACAATATCGCCATCTTTCAAGGTCTTATCATCACTTGGGATACCATGACACACTACGTCATTAACAGAGATACAAACAGATTTTGGGAAACCGTGATAGCCAAGGCAGGCAGAGACAGCCTGTTGTTTATTGGTAATGTGATCGTGACAGATACGATCTAATTTACCTGTTGTTACACCGGGTTTGACGTAAGGTTCAATAATTTCCAATACTTCTGCCGCCAGTCGACCGGCGACGCGCATTTTTTCAATATCTTTAGAGGTTTTAATTGAGATTGCCATGAAACTTGTCCATTCAAAGCCAGCGAATCTGCTGGTTGTCTGTTTTTCAACAAGGAAAAAATTATTGAACTAATGGTATCAGCCTACAGAATATCTGCCAATAACAGTTGGCAGCCCTATTTCCCTCGTTACCTTTATTTACTCATCAAGAATACCGTTCGTAACCGGGCTTTTCTTTCCACATTGAGCTATCAGAGAATGGCAACAAAAGTTGGTGTCTTAGGCCGGTTTATGATATAAAGTGCGCCGGCGTTCTGTGTATTTGCCACTGAGGCAAAACAGGGTGGCGTTAAACATACTCACTGTGTAAATAACACACACGGGTCGGCACATACACCGGGGTGCTCTCATGCAGAACATGCAGCTAAAGAGTCGGTGTTATGGGGCTCGTGGAGGCATAACCCCAACTTAATATTTTACAGAGGTTTACAATGGCAACTGTTTCCATGCGCGATATGCTGCAAGCGGGCGTTCACTTCGGTCACCAGACTCGTTACTGGAACCCAAAAATGAAACCATTCATCTTTGGTGCTCGTAACAAAGTGCATATCATCAATCTGGAAAAAACTGTTCCAATGTTCAACGATGCGTTAGCTGAACTGAACAAAATTGCTTCACGCAAAGGCAAAATTTTGTTTGTTGGTACTAAGCGTGCTGCGAGCGAAGCGGTTAAAGAAGCAGCTCAGAACTGTGATCAATACTTCGTTAATCACCGTTGGTTAGGCGGTATGCTGACTAACTGGAAAACCGTTCGTCAATCCATCAAACGTTTGAAAGATTTAGAAGCACAGTCTCAGGACGGTACTTTTGACAAACTGACCAAGAAAGAAGCGTTAATTCGTTCTCGTGAACTTGGTAAGTTAGAAAATAGTCTGGGTGGTATCAAAGATATGGGCGGCTTACCTGATGCTCTGTTTGTTATCGATGCTGAACATGAACACATTGCTATCAAAGAAGCAAACAACCTGGGTATCCCAGTATTCGCTGTTGTTGATACTAACTCTGATCCAGATGGTGTTGATTTCATCATCCCTGGTAATGATGATGCAATCCGTGCAGTAAAACTGTATCTAGGTGCTGTTGCTACTGCTGTTCGTGAAGGTCGTTCTCAAGATCTGGCTGTTCAGGCAGAAGAAAGCTTTGTAGAAGCTGAATAATAAGGCAAGCTCATTATTGAGCCCTTATTAACCAGGTATTGAAATATATTGGTTAGGGGGGCCTGTTATGGCCCCCTTTTACGTATCTGATATAAGAACTATCCATGCGGAATACTCTCTTCCTGCGGGATACATCGAGGAATAAAACAAATGTCTGGAATTACCGCTGCTTTGGTAAAAGAACTGCGTGAGCGTACTGGCGCAGGTATGATGGAATGTAAAAAAGCGCTGGTTGAAGCTAATGGCGATATCGAATTAGCGATTGACAACATGCGTAAATCAGGTCAAGCGAAAGCGGCTAAGAAAGCTGGCCGTGTTGCTGCTGAAGGTATCATCCTGGCGGAAGTGGCTGCTGATAGCAAATTCGGCGCTCTGGTTGAGCTGAACTGTGAAACTGATTTTGTTGCCAAAGATGCAGGTTTCATTGCTTTCGGTAAAGAAGTTATGGCAACAGTATTGGCTGATAAAATCTCTGATGTTGAAACTCTGAAAGCTAAGTTTGAAGAACAACGTACTGCACTGGTTGCTAAAATCGGTGAAAACATTAACATTCGTCGCGTTTCTATATTAGAAGGTGAACAACTGGGTACTTACCTGCATGGTGCACGTATCGGTGTTCTGGTTGCGGCTGAAGGCGCTGGCGCTAATGAAGAGCTGATTAAGCATGTGGCTATGCACATCGCTGCGAGCAAGCCAGAATATGTTAACCCAAGTGATGTACCAGCTGATGTTGTTGATCGTGAGCACCAAATCCAACTGGATATCGCAATGCAGTCTGGTAAGCCACGCGAAATCGCAGAGAAAATGGTTTCTGGCCGTATGAATAAATTCACAGGTGAGATTTCTCTGACAGGTCAGAATTTCGTGATGGATCCAAGCAAAACAGTTGGCGATCTGTTGAAAGAAAACACTGCTACAGTGACCAGCTTCATCCGTTATGAAGTGGGTGAAGGTATTGAGAAAGTTGAGACTGATTTCGCAGCAGAAGTTGCTGCAATGAGTAAATAGTCTTAATTTTTACAAACAGGGCCGCCAAATGGCGGTTCTGTTTTATCTAATCTAAATCGCCTATCCCAGTAGGTGTTGAGTTTTTGCATCTGGTCAGAATGGCTCGGATGTATGTAAATCCCCAATATACTTTTCTGCTTAGGACAGAACATCATGGCAACCAATGCAAAACCCGTATATCAGCGTATCCTGCTTAAACTCAGTGGAGAAGCCCTGCAAGGTGCAGAAGGTTTTGGTATAGATGCCAGCGTGTTAGATCGCATGGCTCAGGAGGTCAAAGAACTGGTTGAGTTAGGCGTACAAGTCGGTGTCGTCATTGGCGGTGGTAATCTGTTTCGTGGTGCTGGCTTGGCAGAAGCAGGGATGAACCGTGTAGTCGGCGACCACATGGGCATGTTGGCAACAGTGATGAATGGTCTGGCAATGCGGGACGCATTACATCGCGCCTATGTGAACGCCCGTCTAATGTCTGCAATTCCTTTAAATGGCGTTTGTGATAACTATAGTTGGGCAGAAGCGATTAGTTTATTACGTCATGGTCGTGTTGTTATTTTCTCTGCGGGTACCGGCAATCCGTTCTTTACTACAGATTCGGCAGCGTGTTTGCGTGGTATTGAGATTGAAGCAGATGTTGTGCTAAAAGCAACTAAAGTAGATGGTGTTTATTCAGCTGATCCGGCTAAAGATTCGGAAGCGGTATTGTTCGATAAGCTCTCTTACCAACAGGTATTAGAGCGTGAATTGAAAGTTATGGATTTGGCGGCATTCACGCTGGCTCGTGATCACAGCTTACCTATTCGCGTATTTAACATGAATAAGCCGGGAGCGTTGCGTCGTGTGGTAATGGGGGAAAATGAAGGCACCCTGATTTCTCACGAGTAATGTTCAAAGACACCAGAGATGTTTAGCGGTATGATGAGTCGCCTGATACGCCAAATTTAACAAACATGGTCATAATAGCTTATGGCTTTAAAACAACCAGTTCCCAAGGGTTTGTAACGTGATTAATGAAATCAAAAAAGACGCACAAGACCGTATGGAAAAGAGCGTCGAAGCACTTAAAAACCAAATCAGTAAGGTTCGTACTGGCCGGGCTTCTCCTAGTCTGCTGGATGGTATCACTGTTGAGTATTATGGTACACCAACGCCTTTGCGTCAGCTTGCTAACGTCGTCGCTGAGGATGCACGTACCCTAGCTATCACGGTATTTGATCGTACTATGACGCCGGCGATTGAAAAGGCAATCATGGCTTCTGATTTAGGGCTGAATCCATCTTCTGCGGGAACAACAATCCGTGTTCCTTTGCCACCATTGACAGAAGAGCGCCGCAAGGATCTGATTAAGGTGGTTCGTAGCGAAGCTGAGCAGGGGCGTGTCTCTGTGCGTAATATTCGTCGTGACGCTAACGACAAAATCAAAGCACTGCTGAAAGACAAAGAGATCAGTGAAGATGATGAGCGTCGTGCGCAGGATGATATTCAAAAGCTGACGGATAATTTCATCAAAAAAGTTGATGAAGCTTTGACGAAGAAAGAAGAAGAACTGATGGAGTTCTAATCTCTTTCATAAGATATATACCCTATGGATTTCAAGATGGATCGCGGCGGCAAGGGAGCGAATCCCCGGGAGCATAGATAACTATGTGACCGGGGTGAGAGAGTGCAGCCAACAAAGAGGCAACTTGAAAGATGACGGGTATATCAAGCGCTGCTATCTTGTGGCGCTATTTTTGTTCGGCATTTCTCTGAAGTCATGAGCGTTCATAGCCAGGCAAATCAGACAAGTATCAATACACATCAAATAAAACAATTCAGAGCATCAGTATGAAAAGGTTGACCATCCTTGGTTCCACAGGTTCCGTAGGCAAAAGTACACTTACTGTAGTTCGCAATAATCCTGATAAATTCAAAGTAACAGCGCTTGCCGCTGGAAAAAATATCCAGGTTATGGCAGAGCAATGTCTGGAGTTTCGGCCTCAATATGCTGCAATGGCGGATGAAGTTTCCGCAAAAGAGTTGCGTCAGCTGCTTATTGAACAAGGTTGTAAAACCGAGGTATTTTTCGGGGAACAGGCTGCGTGTGATTTGGCTGCTTTGAATGATGCAGATCAGGTTATGTCTGGGATTGTTGGTGTGGCTGGTTTATTGCCAACGCTGGCTGCCATCCGGGCGGGTAAACAGATTTTACTTGCTAATAAAGAGTCGCTGATCACCAGCGGTCGGTTTTTTATGGATGCTGTAGCGAAACATAATGCTCAATTATTACCCATTGATAGTGAGCATAATGCTATTTTTCAGAGCTTACCAGAGGTAATACAACGAAACCTTGGGCGCGGAGATCTAAAACAATATGGAATTGCTAATATCATTCTGACAGGATCTGGCGGGCCTTTTCGTCATACCCCTTTGGAGCAATTAGCTTTTGTAACACCGGACCAGGCTTGTGCTCATCCGAATTGGTCGATGGGGCGTAAGATTTCGGTAGATTCTGCGACAATGATGAATAAGGGCTTGGAATATATTGAGGCGTGTTGTCTGTTCAATGCCTCTGCTGCGGAAATGGAAGTAGTAATCCATCCTCAGTCAGTCATTCACTCTATGGTCCGTTATCAGGATGGCAGCGTTATTGCTCAATTAGGAACACCGGATATGTGTACACCCATTGCCTATGCAATGGCATACCCAAATCGTATTGCTTCTGGTGTTGAACCTCTTGATTTTTGTTCTTTAGGTACACTGACGTTCTCGAAACCAGATTATGAACGGTATCCATGTTTGAAACTGGCTATTGAAGCTTGCCACGCAGGTCAGGCTGCAACCACGGCGTTGAATGCAGCGAATGAAGAAATCGTTAAGATTTTTTTACAAAATGGAATCTCTTTCACAGATATTGCAATTATAAACCGGCAGGTTGTAGAAAAACTAAATTTGCCGGAACCTCAGAGCATTGAGGAAGTCTTACAGATTGATAATCTCGCAAGAGATTTAGCTATAAAGATTATTCGTTCATTTATCAGATAGTCTTTGATTGGCAAATGGGTATTTGTCCGCATTTTTACCTGATGGTATAGTTTGCGTATAACTGTTGGTTGATATAATTAACGGTTCAGATTTTGGAAGTTCTCTTCCAGATAATTAGGCTTTTACCCAAGCCGTGGATACCAGACACGGCTTTTTTATGTTTGGATGCCTGAACTTGTAAGAGAATTACCTTGACCAGCAAAGGATTAATTGAGTGATATTATCCAGCGATCATCATCAGAACGATTTATCGTCATTATTACCTAAACATGTTGCCATTATTATGGATGGTAACGGCCGTTGGGCAAAGAAACGAGGGAAATTAAGAGCCTTTGGTCATCGTGCAGGGATTAAAGCGGTACGTAGTGCGGTGAGTTTCTCGGCTAAACATAAAATTGAGTCACTGACGTTGTATGCTTTCAGTAGTGAAAACTGGAATCGGCCGGAACAAGAAGTCAGCTCTTTAATGGAATTATTTATTTTTGCACTAGATAGCGAAATCAAAAGCTTACATAAGCATAATATTAGATTATCTGTTATTGGTGATATCAGCCGGTTCAGTGAGCGTTTACAGGATCGAATCCATCGCTCAGTCAAGTTGACCGCTAATAATACGGGTCTGCAACTTAATATTGCTGCAAATTATGGTGGTCGTTGGGATATTGTTCAAAGTGTTCAGAAAATTGCTCAGCAGATTAAGGATAATTCCCTTGAGCCACAGGATATTACTGAAGAATTAGTTAATAATTATATGAATCTAAGCCAGCAGCCTCAGGTTGATTTGGTCATCAGAACCGGAGGTGAACATCGTATCAGTAATTTTCTGTTATGGCAGATAGCTTATGCAGAATTCTATTTTACCGATATACTCTGGCCTGATTTTGATGAAAACGTTTTTGAAGGTGCAATTAATGCCTTTGCCAAAAGAGAACGCCGGTTTGGCGGAACAATACCAGACGATGCCGATGTGGGATCATAGGAGGAACTCTTGCTGAAGTACCGCCTTATAACGGCTGTGATATTAATCCCTCTTGTGATTGCCGCTCTGTTTTTGCTGCCACCAGTAGCGTTTGGGTTGGTGATTATTGCTGTTTCAGCCCTTGCTGCATGGGAATGGGGGCAATTCGCTGGCTTATTTAACCAAAAGAAACGGGCTATTTTGGCCGTTCTGTTTGCTATTGGTTTATTGGCCTTACAATATACTCTGCCAGATTTCACTGATTTGATTGGACAACCACAAATCACTTTTATCTTATGGGGGGGAATGATTTGGTGGATTGTCGCGACGCTTCTGGTTGTTACCTATCCTTCTTCCGCTGTAATTTGGAAGAGCTCCATTTTATTGCGCCTTTTGTTTGGTGTCCTGACATTAGTGCCGTTTTACTGTGGAATGATGGTGTTACGGACTCAGGGATATGATGATAATTCATATTATGGTGCATGGTGGTTATTGTATGTCATGTTGCTAGTGTGGGGAGCGGATTCCGGTGCTTATCTCTTCGGACGTACTTTAGGTAAACGTAAAATGGCACCGAAAGTTTCTCCAGGAAAAACGCTGGAAGGATTAATGGGGGGGTTAATGACAGCGGCCATTATTTCATGGTTGTTTGGGAAATATGCTCCAGTACCTGCAATGCCTGAAAAACTCATGTTGTGTTCTGCTATTGTTGTTATCGCTTCTGTATTTGGTGATTTGACTGAGAGTATGTTCAAACGTGAATCGGGTATTAAGGATAGCAGCCAGCTAATTCCGGGACATGGCGGTGTTATGGATCGTATTGATAGCCTGACGGCTGCGATCCCTGTTTTTACTGGCCTAATGTTGCTGGTATTTTGATCTCTATGTTTGACGGTGTTTGAAGAATATGATGGGAATTCTCTGGAATCTGGCGGCTTTTATTATTGCGCTAGGGATATTGATCACTGTGCATGAGTTTGGCCATTTTTGGGTGGCCAGAAAGTGTGGTATTCACGTTGAACGTTTCTCCATTGGTTTTGGTAAAGCTCTATGGCGGCGTACAGATCGTCAAGGAACTGAATATGTTATAGCCCTTATTCCACTGGGGGGATATGTGAAAATGCTTGATGAGCGTGTTTCACCTGTTTCTCCTGAACACCGTCATATGGCATTCAATAATAAAACACTTGGTCAGCGTGCCGCGGTAGTCAGTGCCGGGCCAATTGCTAACTTTTTATTGGCGGCTGTGGTTTATTGGTTGGTGTTTATTATTGGTGTGCCGGCAATACGTCCTGTTGTTGCGGATATCAAACCAGATTCTATCGCTGCGCAAGCAAATATTTCATCGGGAATGGAACTAAAATCCGTAGATGGTATCGAAACGCCTGATTGGAATTCAGTTCGTTTTGCTTTGGTAGGTAAGATAGGTGACGATAACATGACTGTTCAGGTTATCTCTCCAGGCTCATCATATCCGGTGGAGAAAACGTTGGATTTGCAGCAATGGAGCTTTGATCCGGATAAGCAGGATCCTGTGTTGTCACTAGGGATTATGCCTGTTGGTCCTCGTTTGGATTCTCTGGTGGAAAAAGTTATCCCTGGCTCCGCAGCAGAAAAAGCGGGTTTGCAAAAGGGAGATAGGATAGTTAAAGTCGGTGACCAGGAAATAGATACTTGGCATACTTTTACATCCTTTGTCAGCAATAATCCGAATGTCCCGCTGGAACTTTCCGTGGATCGGGTTGGTCATATTATTTCTCTCTCTATGACGCCGGAAGCAAGACAACAGTCTGGTGGCAGGAAAGTTGGTTTTGCCGGTGTGGAACTGCGAGTTGTGCCATTAGCCGATGAATATAGAATCGTTCAGCAATACGGGCCTTTCTCTGCCATGTATCAGGCAGGAGATAAGACTTGGCAACTGATGCGATTAACTGTCAGTATGATTGGTAAGCTGATCGTTGGTGATGTGAAAATTAACAACCTGAGTGGTCCTATCTCTATCGCTAAAGGGGCGGGGGTGTCGGCTGATTCCGGCTTGGTGTATTATTTGATGTTTTTGGCGCTAATAAGTGTCAATCTTGGGGTTATTAATCTGATCCCATTACCTGTGTTAGATGGTGGACACTTGCTCTTCTTGTTTATCGAAAAGATAAAAGGTGGGCCAGTTTCCGAGCGTGTACAAGACTTCAGCTATCGCATCGGTGCCGTAGTACTGGTGTTATTGATGGGGCTTGCACTTTTCAATGATTTCTCCCGTTTTTAAAGCGGAAGACTAGTTAGGAAGACGCATTACAACGATGGCGATGAAAAAGTTACTCATAGCGTCGCTGCTGTTTGGCAGCGCCACTGCATACGGTGCAGACGGATTCGTAGTTCAGGATATTCACTTTGAAGGTCTTCAACGCGTCGCCGTAGGTGCAGCATTACTGAATATGCCAGTTCGCGTAGGTGATACGGTCAGCGATGAAGATATCGGTCGTACCATTCATGCACTATTTGCTACTGGTAACTTTGAAGACGTTCGTGTCCTGCGTGATGGCAATACACTTATTGTTCAGGTAAAAGAACGGCCGACTATTGCCAGCATCACTTTCTCTGGCAATAAATCGGTGAAAGATGACATGTTGAAACAAAACCTTGAGGCATCTCATGTTCGGATCGGAGAAGCCCTTGACCGTACGATGTTGTCCAATATCGAAAGAGGGTTGGAGGATTTCTATTATAGTGTGGGTAAATACAACGCTAGTGTAAAAGCGGTTGTTACGCCACTTCCACGTAACCGTGTCGATTTGAAACTGGTTTTCGCTGAAGGTGTTTCGGCAAAAATCCAGCAAATTAACATTGTTGGTAATAAATCATTTTCTTCTGATGAGTTATTGAATCGTTTCCAACTTAGAGATGATGTGCCGTGGTGGAATCTGACTGCCGATCAGAAATATCAGAAACAAAAACTGACTGGTGACCTTGAAGCATTGCGCAGTTTTTACCTTGATCGCGGTTATGCCCGTTTTAACATTGATTCGACTCAGGTCAGTTTGACGCCAGATAAAAAAGGTATTTATGTCACGATAAATATAACTGAAGGTGATCAATACAAAATATCAGGTATTGACCTGAACGGTAATATGGCGGGTTATCAGTCTGAAATTACTAAACTGGCTGTCATTGAGCCTGGATCTCTGTATAACGGGACTCAGGTGACTAAAATGGAAAATGATATCAAGAACTTGCTTGGTCGCTATGGTTATGCTTACCCACGAGTAATGACGCAACCTGAAATCAATGATCAAGACAAGACAGTAAAACTGCATGTCAATATTGATGCAGGTAACCGTTTCTATGTTCGTAAAATTCGTTTCTCTGGTAATGACACCACTAAAGATTCCGTTCTACGTCGTGAAATGCGTCAGATGGAAAGAGCATGGTTAGGAAGTGATCTGATTGAACTGGGTAAAGAGCGTCTTAACCGTTTGGGTTATTTCGAAACGGTAGATGTTGAAACTCAGCGTGTACCAGGCAGCCCTGATCAGGTAGATGTCGTTTATAAAGTGAAAGAACGTAATACCGGCTCTTTGAACTTTGGTGTTGGTTTTGGTACAGAAAGCGGCGTTAGTTTCCAGATTGGTGCTCAGCAAGATAACTGGTTAGGTACAGGTAATGCTGTGGGGATTAATGCCAGTAAGAACGATTATTCAACCTATGCAGAGCTCTCCTTCACTGATCCATACTTCACAGTTAATGGAGTGAGTCTTGGTGGCCGGGTATTCTACAACGATTTCAGGGCTGATGATGCTGAATTATCCGGCTATACTAACCAAAGTTACGGTATAGATGGTTTCCTCGGTTTTCCGATTAATGAAAATAACTCTCTGCGTTTTGGATTAAATTATATTCATAACTCGCTGTCTGATATGCTTCCGCAGGCTGCAATGTGGCGTTATCTGAATTCTATGGGAGAGAAACCAGATTATAAAAGTAAAGCTGAGTTCAAAGCAGATGACTTTGCTTTGAATGTAGGTTGGACATATAACAACCTTGACCGTGGTTTCTTCCCAACATCCGGGGTGAAATCGACACTGAATGGTAAAGTGACTATTCCTGGTTCGGATAATAACTTCTATAAAGTGACTCTTGACACCTCTGCGTATTATCCGATTAATGATGATCATACTTGGGTGATTTTGGGGCGCAGCCGTTTAGGCTATGGTGATGGATTAGGTGGTAAAGAGTTACCATTCTATGAAAACTTTTATGCAGGTGGCTCCAGTACGGTTCGTGGTTTCCGTTCTAACAATATCGGTCCTAAGGCTATTTACCTGAATAAAGACGGGCTGCCTAAGAAAGATAGCCCATCTCGCGATGCGGTGGGGGGGAACGCAATGGCGGTAGCCAGCCTTGAGTTGATTACGCCAACGCCATTCCTCGATAGTAAGTATTCGAATTCTGTCCGAACTTCATTCTTTATTGATTCAGGTACGGTTTGGGATACTTATTGGAATGATTCTGCTGCGATGAAGAGCAGTGGTATACCTGATTACAGTAAACCAGGTAATATCCGTGTTTCTGCGGGTATTGCATTGCAATGGATGTCTCCTTTAGGTCCGCTGGTGTTCTCTTATGCTAAGCCGATCAAAGATTACGAAGGTGATAGATCGGAGCAATTCCAATTTAATATTGGCAAAACCTGGTGATAATGCGTTTTTATCTTATTATTGATAGAGCAAGCTCTGAAATCGTAGGTTTCAGAGCATTAACTAAGTTTTCCAATAGGTTACAGATAGCGTGGTTTAAGGAGTTTATAGTGAAAAAATGGTTGTGTGCAGCAAGCTTTGGTATTGCATTAGCTTTCTCTGTTGGTGCTCAGGCAGCAGACAAAATTGCCGTTGTAAATGTTGGTGAGATTTTCCAGCAGCTACCAGCCCGCGAAGCTGTTGTGAAGCAGTTGGAAAATGAGTTTAAAAACCGCGCATCTGAATTGCAACGGATGGAAACTGACTTGCAGTCCAAGATCCAGAAATTACAGCGCGATGGCTCCACTATGAAATCCAGTGAACGTACTAATCTGGAAAAAGAGGTGATGGCTAAGCGTGAAGAATTTGGCAAAAAAGCCCAAGCTTTTGAACAAGATCACCGTCGTCGCGAGATGGAAGAGCGCAACAAAATTCTAAGTCGTATCCAGGACGCAATCAAAGTGGTTGCTGGCAAAGAAGGCTATGATGTCGTTATTGATGCGAATGCTGTTGCTTATTCAGTATCTGGCAAAAATATTACTGCAAGTGTATTAAAACAGGTTAAATAATAGATGTCTTCAATTCGATTGGCTGATTTAGCTCAGCAGTTGAATGCACAATTACATGGTGATGACGATATTGTTATCACCAGTATTGCACCAATGCATTCGGCCAATAGCGAACAGATCACTTTTTTGTCTGACAGTCGTTACCGTGAACGTTTAGGTGAATGTCAGGCTGCCGCTGTTGTTCTCCAGGCGTCAGATCTTCCTTATTGCAATATTCCGGCGTTGGTTGTCGATAATCCTTATCTGGCATATGCCTATATGGCTCAGATTATGGATACAACACCGGTTCCCGCACAGGATATTCACCCTTCTGCGGTGATTTCACCTCAGGTAATTTTGGGTAAAAACGTTGCTGTTGGAGCCAATGCGGTTATCGAATCTGGCGTTGTCCTTGGCGATAATGTTGTTATCGGTGCAGGCTGCTTTATTGGTAAAAATGCGCGTATTGGCGCGGGAACTCGTCTCTGGGCGAATGTCTCTGTTTATCATAATGTTGAAATGGGTGAACAGTGTTTGATTCAGTCAGGAACAGTGATCGGGTCTGATGGTTTTGGCTATGCGAATGATCGTGGTAAATGGGTTAAAATCCCTCAATTAGGTTCAGTCATTATTGGTGACCGGGTTGAGATTGGTGCCTGTACAACTATCGATCGAGGAGCTTTGGATAATACCATTATTGGTAATGGTGTCATTATCGATAACCAGTGTCAGATTGCTCATAATGTTATCATTGGTGACAATACGGCGGTTGCTGGCGGTGTGGTCATGGCCGGTAGTCTGAAAATTGGTTGTTACTGTATGATTGGTGGCGCCAGTGTCATTAATGGACATATGGAAATCTGTGATAAGGTAACAGTCACGGGGATGAGTATGGTGATGCGTCCTATCACTGAACCTGGTGTATACTCCTCTGGAATTCCGGCACAACCAAATAAAGTTTGGCGTAAGACGGCAGCTTTAGTCATGAATATCAATGAAATGAATAAACGTCTTAAGTCAATGGAGAGTAAGCTGGAAGACGAAAACGAGTAATTGCACTATATTTAATTTAATTGCACTATATTTAATTGCACTATATTTTTGGTTGTGTCTTATTTTTGCGGCCTGCCTGGGAACTCTGGATTTGGGGTTTAAGCGGGCCGTGTCGTTAATACAATTAGTCCTTTTGACAGGAAGAGTATTTAGATGAGTGATAATCATACTCTGCACATTGAAGAAATTTTAGATCTACTTCCACATCGTTATCCGTTTTTATTAGTGGATCGCGTGCTTGATTTTGAGGAAGGTAAATTCTTACGTGCAGTAAAAAACGTATCTTTTAACGAACCCTTCTTTCAGGGGCATTTTCCCGGCAAACCTATTTTCCCAGGCGTTCTGATCCTTGAAGCTATGGCACAGGCCACCGGAATTCTGGCATTTAGGAGTGTGGGTAAGCTAGAGCCAAATGAGCTCTATTATTTTGCCGCTATCGATGGTGCCCGCTTTAAACGCCCGGTAGTACCTGGGGATCAAATGATATTAGAAGTAGAATTTATTAAGGAGCGTCGAGGGGTTGCGCGTTGTAGAGGCGTAGCGAAAGTCGATGGAGAAATAGCTTGCGAAGCAGAAATGATGTGTGCTCGCCGTCGTGAGGTTTAGCCCATGATTGATGAAACCGCTTATATACATCCTAGCGCTATTGTAGAAGATGGTGCGGTTATTGGTGCCAATGTTCGTATTGGGCCGTTTTGTTGTATTGGCTCTCAGGTTGAAATTGGCGAAGGTACAGAGCTGAAGTCTCATGTTGTTGTCAATGGAATAACCAAAATCGGCCGTGATAACCAGATTTTTCAGTTTGCTTCTATTGGCGAAATGAATCAGGACCTGAAATATCACGGTGAACCAACCCGAGTTGAAATTGGTGATCGTAACCGTATCCGCGAAAGTGTCACCATTCATCGTGGCACTGTGCAAGGTGGCGGTGTAACGAAAATCGGTAATGATAATTTGTTGATGATTAATGCCCATATTGCTCATGACTGTATTGTCGGTGATCGTTGTGTCATTGCTAATAATGGTACTTTGGGGGGGCATGTTATCCTGGGTGATTATGTCATCATTGGTGGTATGAGTGCGATTCATCAGTTTTGTCAGATTGGCTCTCATGCTATGGTGGGCGGGTGTTCCGGTGTGGTACAGGATATTCCGCCATACGTTATTGCTCAGGGGAATCATGCAACACCTTTTGGCACTAATGTCGAAGGGCTGAAACGCCGTGGTTTTGATAAAGATTCATTGAATGCAATTAGAAATGCGTACAAGATTTTGTATCGTAACGGAAAAACGTTAGAAGAAGCACAACAAGAAATTGCTGAGATGGCTGAAAATAATCAGTATGTAAAAATCTTCAGCGATTTTCTGGCAAATTCTACCCGTGGCATTGTCCGTTAAGTAGATGAAGGATACCCCTTTGGCTACCATTTCTACTATTGATAGTCTGCGCCCGTTGACTATTGGATTAATCGCCGGAGAAACCTCCGGTGATATCCTTGGAGCAGGTTTAATTCGTGCATTAAAAGCTAAAGTACCTAATGCCCGTTTTGTTGGTGTGGCAGGCCCTCTTATGCAGGCTGAAGGTTGTGAAGCTTGGTATGAGATGGAAGAGCTAGCAGTAATGGGGGTTGTCGAAGTTCTCGAACGTTTGCCTCGTTTACTGAAAATACGTAAGGATCTGACAACCCGTTTCACGGAACTAAAACCTGATGTGTTTGTGGGCATCGATGCGCCGGATTTCAATATTACTCTAGAAGGTCGGTTAAAACAGCGGGGCATCCGCACCATTCATTATGTTAGTCCGTCGGTATGGGCTTGGCGGCAGAAACGTGTTTTCAAAATTGGTAAAGCCACAGATATGGTTCTGGCTTTCTTACCTTTTGAAAAAGCGTTTTACGATAAGTTTAATGTTCCGTGCCGGTTTATTGGACATACCATGGCGGATGCTATGCCATTGCAACCCAATAAAGTGACGGCACGTGAGCTATTAGGTATTCTGCCAGAGTCTGTTTGCTTGGCTTTATTGCCGGGGAGTCGCCATTCTGAGGTTGAGATGCTGAGTGCGGATTTTCTTAAAACTGCTCAGTTATTGAAGCGAAACATACCTGATCTGCATGTATTTGTGCCGTTGGTGAATGCTAAACGGCGTGAACAATTTGAGCGCATTAAGCAAGAAGTTGCGCCAGAGCTGAATGTTCATCTTGTGGATGGCAAAGCGAGAGAAATCATGATCGCAAGTGATGCTGCACTTTTGGCCTCTGGTACTGCTGCTCTGGAATGTATGTTGGCGAAATGTCCAATGGTAGTTGGTTATCGGATGAAGCCATTGACTTTCTGGTTGGCAAAACGCTTGGTAAAAACGCCTTATGTTTCATTGCCTAACTTATTATCCGGTGAAGAGTTAGTTAAAGAATTATTGCAGGAAAAATGTCAGCCGCAAAAACTGGTAGATGAGTTGTTGCCGTTACTACAAGGCAGTGAAAAAGTTGAAGCATTGAAACAGACATTTTTACATTTGCATGAAAGCATTCGTTGTAATGCTGACGAACAGGCAGCACAAGCCGTGTTGGAATTGGCAGGAAAATGATGGAATTTATATATCCTCAGGCAAGTTTGATTGCTGGAGTTGATGAAGTTGGTCGAGGTCCATTAGTGGGTGCGGTTGTGACTGCGGCTGTTATTTTAGATCCATTACAGCCGATAGTTGGTTTGGCTGATTCTAAAAAACTTAGTGAAAAACGCCGTGAGGCACTGTATCTGGAGATCACAGAAAAAGCATTGTGCTGGAGCTTGGGGCGTGCAGAACCGGCAGAAATTGATCAATTGAATATCCTGCATGCAACTATGCTTGCGATGCAAAGGGCTGTGGCTAATTTGCCTATTTCTCCTGAATATGTGCTGATTGATGGTAACCGTTGCCCTAAATTACCTATGCCGGCACAAGCGGTGATAAAAGGAGATGGACTGGTTGCTGAAATCAGTGCCGCTTCTATTGTGGCGAAAGTTACCAGAGATCGGGAAATGGCTGAACTTGATCAACTGTTTCCTGAATATGGATTTGCTAAGCATAAAGGCTACCCGACAGCATTTCATTTAGAAAAGTTGGTTTGGTTGGGAGCGACAGAACATCATCGTAAAAGTTTTGCGCCGGTTAAGAGAGCAATTGGCCTTAAATAAACTTGTTGACTGAATATAGCTATTCTTCAAATTAATATCATCTGGATAAATATATGGCCGAACCCCGTTTTGTGCACTTACGTGTTCACAGCGACTATTCAATGATTGATGGCTTAGCCAAAACCAGCCCTTTAGTGAAAAAGGTTGCGCAATTAGGTATGCCGGCTTTTGCGATCACTGATTTTACTAATTTGTGTGGACTGGTGAGATTTTACGGCAGTGCTCATGGAGCAGGAATAAAACCGATTATTGGTGCTGATTTTTATGTAGAAAGTGAACTGCTTGGTGATGAGCACGCTAGCCTGACCATTCTTGCGCGCAATAATACGGGTTACCATAACCTGACATTGCTGATATCAGAGGCTTATCAGAAGGGATATGGTGCGATTGGTCCGACAATTAAACAGGAATGGCTGATAAACCATAAAGAAGGGCTAATTCTGCTCTCCGGTGGTCGTATGGGGGATGTGGGTAAATTCCTGCTACGTGGTAATCAGGCTATGGTGGACCAATGCCTTGAGTTTTATCAGGAGCATTTTCCCGACTGTTATTATTTGGAGCTGATTCGTACTGGTCGTGCAGATGAAGAAAGTTATCTTCATGCGGCGGTTGCATTGGCAACGGAAAAAAGCCTGCCTGTTGTTGCAACTAATGAGGTTTGTTTCATTGATAGCGAAGATTTCGATGCTCATGAGATTCGCGTAGCGATTCATGATGGCTATACCTTGGCTGACCCTAAACGTCCGAAAAATTACAGTCCTCAGCAATATCTGCGTAGTGAACAGGAAATGTGTGAGCTATTCGCTGATATTCCTGAAGCGCTGGAAAACAGTGTAGAAATTGCTAAGCGCTGTAATGTCACTATTCGCCTTGGTGAATATTTCCTGCCGCAATTCCCTACGGGAGAAATGAGTACTGAAGATTATCTGATAGATAAATCTAAACAAGGGTTGGAAGAGCGTTTAGCATTTCTCTATCCGGATCCTAAAGTACGCGCAGAAAAACGTCCTGAATATGATGAGAGACTTGATATTGAACTTCGGGTTATCAACCAGATGGGATTCCCGGGCTACTTCCTGATCGTGATGGAATTTATTCAGTGGTCGAAAGACAACGGTGTTCCTGTTGGTCCAGGACGTGGTTCGGGAGCAGGTTCTCTGGTGGCTTATGCCCTAAAAATAACCGATCTCGATCCTTTGGAATTTGATCTGCTATTTGAACGATTCCTTAACCCTGAACGTGTTTCCATGCCCGATTTTGACGTCGATTTTTGTATGGAAAAACGCGATCTAGTGATTGATCATGTGGCTGATATGTATGGTCGTAATGCCGTATCTCAGATCATTACATTCGGTACAATGGCAGCGAAAGCGGTAATTCGGGATGTTGGCCGTGTGCTAGGGCATCCATACGGATTTGTTGATAGGATTTCCAAATTGATACCGCTTGATCCCGGTATGACGTTGGAGAAAGCATTTGCCGCGGAGCCACAACTTCCTGAAATCTATGAAGCGGATGAGGAAGTTAAGGCACTGATAGATATGGCGCGTAAATTGGAAGGTGTCACTCGTAATGCCGGGAAACACGCGGGGGGGGTGGTTATTGCCCCAACTAAGATCACCGATTTTTCGCCTCTCTATTGTGATCCGGAAGGTTTAAACCCGGTTACTCAGTTTGATAAAAACGATGTGGAATATGCAGGGTTGGTGAAATTTGACTTCCTCGGACTGAGGACACTGACCATTATCAACTGGGCATTGGAGATGATCAACGCGCGTAGAGCGAAGAAAGGTCTAGAGCCGATTGATATTGCAGCGATTCCGCTGAATGATGCTAAAAGCTTTGATATGTTGCAACGCGCTGAAACAACAGCGGTATTTCAGCTTGAATCCCGTGGTATGAAGGATCTGATTAAACGCCTGCGTCCCGACTGCTTCGAAGATATGATCGCACTTGTCGCTTTATTCCGTCCAGGTCCCTTGCAATCAGGCATGGTGGATAACTTCATTGATCGCAAACATGGCCGGGAAGAGCTCTCATACCCAGATATACAGTGGCAGCACGAATCTTTACAGCCTGTGTTGGAGCCAACTTACGGCATCATCCTTTATCAAGAACAAGTGATGCAGATTGCTCAGGTGCTGGCGGGATATACTCTCGGTGGTGCAGATATGCTCCGACGGGCGATGGGTAAGAAAAAGCCGGAGGAGATGGCTAAGCAGCGTTCTGTCTTTGAAGAAGGTGCAAAGAAACTGGGTATTAATGGCAAACTGGCAATGAAAATCTTTGACCTAGTAGAGAAGTTTGCTGGTTATGGATTTAACAAATCTCACTCTGCTGCGTATGCCTTGGTTTCTTACCAGACTTTATGGTTGAAAGCGCATTACCCGGCTGAATTCATGGCTGCGGTGATGACTGCTGATATGGATAATACAGAAAAAGTCGTTGGGTTGATTGATGAATGCTGGCGCATGGGGCTGAAAATCTTACCACCTGATATTAATAGTGGTTTGTATCATTTCCACGTTAATGATGATGGGGAGATCGTATATGGAATCGGCGCAATTAAAGGGGTAGGTGAAGGGCCGATTGAAGCGATCATCGAAGCTCGTCAGAAAGATGGTTATTTTAGAGAACTGTTTGATTTATGTGCCCGCGTTGACACCAAGAAGTTAAATCGCCGAGTGATGGAAAAACTGATCATGTCAGGAGCATTTGACCGTTTAGGGCCGCACCGTGCAGCACTGATGTCTTCGTTGGAAGATGCGCTAAAAGCGGCAGATCAACACGCTAAAGCAGAAGCTACTGGTCAGACTGATATGTTTGGTGTATTAGCTGAAGCGCCAGAAGAAGTGGAACGCTCTTATGCCAATATTTCTCAATGGCCAGAACAGATCGTTCTTGATGGTGAACGGGAAACGCTAGGTCTCTATTTAACTGGGCATCCTATCACCCGTTATTTAAAAGAAATTGAGCGCTATACTAGTGGATTGAGGTTAAAAGATGTGAATCCAACCCCGCGCGGTCAAGTAACGACTGTGATAGGTTTGGTGTTAGCATCCAAAGTGATTATAACCAAACGAGGTAACCGGATTGGTATTTGTACTTTAGATGATCGTTCAGGACGTCTAGAAGTTATGTTATTTTCCGATGCCTTGGAGAAATATCGGCATTTGCTAGAACAAGACCGGATATTAATCGTTACAGGTCAGGTCAGCTTTGATGATTTCAATGGTGGTCTTAAAATGACAGCCCGTGAATTAATGGATATTAGTGAAGCGCGTGAAAAATATGCGCGTGGGCTTGCTATCTCGCTGTCAGACAGGCAAATTGATGATCAATTGTTGAGCCGTCTTCGTAGTGCATTGGAACCACATCGTTCGGGAACGATACCGGTTCATCTTTATTACCAGAGGGAAGACGCCCGCGCCCGTTTAAGATTTGGCGCGACGTGGAGGGTAACGCCAACGGATAACCTTCTGACAGATTTGCGAACTCTGCTGGGTAATGAGCAGGTAGAATTAGAATTTGACTAAAATTAGGAATGTTATGAGTCTGAATTTTCTTGAATTTGAACAGCCGATTGCCGAGCTGGAAGCGAAAATTGATTCGCTAACCGCAGTTAGCCGTCAAGGTGAAAAATTAGATATAAATCTGGATGAAGAAATACAACGTTTGCGGGAAAAAAGTCTGGAATTGACTCGCAAAATTTTTTCAGATTTAGGTGCTTGGCAAATTGCTCAGCTTGCTCGTCACCCACGTCGTCCTTATACGTTGGATTATGTTCAGCATATTTTTACTGATTTTGAAGAGCTTGCTGGTGATCGTGCTTATGCTGATGACAAAGCAATTGTAGGTGGTCTGGCTCGTATTGATGGACGTCCAGTGATGGTGATTGGTCACCAAAAAGGCCGTGAAACCAAAGAAAAAATTCGCCGTAATTTCGGTATGCCAGCGCCAGAAGGTTATCGTAAGGCTTTGCGCCTGATGGAAATGGCCGAGCGTTTTAAACTGCCAATTATTACTTTCATTGATACTCCTGGTGCATATCCAGGGGTTGGTGCAGAAGAGCGTGGTCAATCTGAGGCGATAGCTCGCAACTTGCGTGAAATGTCCCGCTTGTCGGTGCCTGTTATTTGTACTGTGATTGGTGAAGGTGGCTCTGGTGGTGCACTGGCGATTGGTGTTGGTGATAAAGTGAATATGTTGCAATATAGTACTTATTCTGTTATTTCCCCAGAAGGTTGTGCCTCAATTTTGTGGAAAAGCGCGGAAAAAGCACCTTTGGCGGCAGAAGCAATGGGGATCACTGCACCTCGTTTGAAAGAACTAGAATTGATCGATTCTGTGATTTCAGAGCCATTAGGTGGCGCTCATCGTGACTATGAAGCAATATCCACGTCGTTGAAAGCTCAGTTGTTGATTGACTTGGCAGAGCTTGATCATTTGACATCTGAAGAGTTAATCAACCGCCGATATCAGCGTTTGATGCAATATGGTTATTGTTGATATCTGAACTCATTGTTTGAATGGAGGGATGGAAATGATTGTAACTGATAAATTTCAGCTACTTCCATCCCTACTGTTTCTGCTTTCTTTATTTATTTTGTATTTTTAATGAAAGTGACGGAAAACGTTATTAACGGGTAGTGATTTTAAACTGAATAAAATAGGCGATAACAAATTCATATTATTGCACATTAGAGAACGCTTGAATCTGTAATGACAAACATTAATGAGAGACTATTTGTCACTTTGGCTAAACAGCTTGGTGAATATAAGAAAATCCTGGTTGGATTCAGTGGTGGGTTAGATTCCTCTGTTTTGCTTCATTTGTTGGTTAATTGGCGTAATCAACATAATCAGAAAATTCAACTAAGGGCAATACATATTCATCACGGTTTAAACCTAAAAGCAGATCAGTGGGTTGAACATTGTCAGCTGATCTGTGATGACTGGCAAGTGGAGTTTCATTCTGCAAGAGTAACGATAGATGCTCGTCAAAAGGGGATTGAGGCTGCTGCTCGTGATGCTCGATATCAGGTATTCAAGCGCGAATTACAAAAAGACGAAGTTTTGGTAACAGCTCAACATCTTGATGATCAGGCGGAAACTTTTTTACTGGCATTAAAGCGAGGTAGTGGTCCGGCAGGTCTTGCTTCTATGCCTTCAATCGCTGTATTTGCTGATACATTATTGTTACGTCCATTACTTGACTACAGCCGAAATGAATTGGAAATGTATGCCAGTAAACATCGTCTGAATTGGATTGAAGACGACAGTAATCAAGATGATCGTTATGACAGAAATTTTCTGCGCTTACATATTATGCCGTTACTAAATCAACGTTGGCCGCATTTCCCTCAAGTTGCTGCTCGTAGTGCAAGTTTATGTGGTGAACAAGAGCAGCTTCTAGATGAATTACTGAATGAGTCTTTGAAAGAGCTGATAACCCAAGATGGTGCTTTGGGTATTTCGTCTTTGGCTGTATGTTCAGAAGCCAAACGAAATGCTTTGTTACGCCGTTGGTTTGGTTACCATGAGATGAAAATGCCTTCACGAGAGCAGCTTAACCGGCTTTGGTATGAGGTGGCTCTGGCTCGTACTGATGCTGAGCCTCGGCTACAATTTGGTAAATATGATGTACGCCGTTATAAGCAAAAACTCTGGTTGGTTCCTCAGTGGAAATCTTTGAGAGAGACTATTCTTGAGTGGGATATTTGCAATACTTTGGTATTACCTGATCGCTTAGGAGAATTGAATATTTCTGATTGCGGTATTCAAGTAAGGGCCCCGGCTGATAATGAACGAGTGACTATTCGCTTTGGTGTCCAGGGAATGATAAGTATTGTGGGGCGTCAACACTCCCGGCATAGTAAAAAATTGTGGCAAGAGCTTGGGGTTGCTCCGTGGCTTAGAGAGCGAATTCCATTGCTTTATTACAACGAACAATTGATAGCGGCGTTAGGTGTTTTTGTCACCAAGGAAAGTGAAGCGGCAGAAGGAAGGAAGATGTTAACAATGAACTGGCATAAAACGCTGTTAAAATAAAAAGTTAAGCCGCCAAAGGCGGCTGTTTTCTATCAAGATTCAGAGTATTCAATAATAATAGTACCAATTTTAGGGTGACTAAAACTAGCAATATGATCTAACCGCAATTCACGGGATTTACCTTCTGTTTCAATTATCAAGTATTCAACTTTTTTTCTTAAAACCAAATCACAGGCTTTTCCTTCAATAACTTCCCCACACCGCAACTTTATGTGGAGGTGGAGCTGATGTTGGCAAGTTGACTCAAGATTGTCGTAGTCGTCACAGTTAATTGGTTGATATTCAGTATTTATAGACATATTCGCTCACCACTATGGTTAGTGGCGGTTATTGCCGCCCGTGGTTGTTAAAAATTGTAACTCAAAAGCACTATTAATGACTATAGCACAGGAAATCAATCGTGATTAATGAATAACTTTGGTTATTCATTCTGAACAGTAAGTAAATAAAAGTCTTATTTCACAGCAAGTTCCTGACAGAAGTATTAAAATTGGCCCACGTTATTTTGCTATTATTGAGTAACATCCTTAAGAAGGACAGTATTTACTCTATTAAGCTTGAGTAATCGCTATGTTCCTTGTGTTACTTATAAGATGAGAATTATAGAGCTCATTATACTGTGTGGAGATAAATGTGAATAAAAAACTTTTGACAGCGTTAGTTGCTGTGGGCGTATCTGCTTTGATGGGATGTAAAGGTAACTCAGCACAGCAAATGAATTCACAGCCAGTAGATCAGACTTTTCATGGTGCTCTTCCTTGCGCGGATTGTTCTGGTATTGATACCACATTGTTATTGGATAATGACGGTACTTATATTCTGGAACAAACTTATATTGACACTCGTGATGGTGACCAGTCGTTCTTTGAATCCGGTCTATGGGCGAAAGATGGAGAGAAAATTCGTCTGACAAAATCGGACGACCAGAAAACTTATTATCTGTTGAAAGGTGAAAACTTGGTAATGCTGGATATTGAAGGCAATAAAATTGAATCATCATTCAATTATGAACTGCAACGGGTAAAACCGAAGAAACTGGCGGGTGAATACAGTTATATGGCTGATGCTGCTTTGTTTACAGATTGTAGTACAGGTAAGCGGTATGCTGTAACGGAAAGTCTGGATTTGGAGCAAGGCTATCACCAAGTCGGTGTGGAAGGTGGAACGCCGGTTTATGTTGAAGTTGAAGGCTATTACAGCGTCCGACCTTCAATGGAAGATGGGCAATTTGATCCTGCCCTGATTCAGACGGGTAAAATCCATTTCGATAAATCGAAATCTTGTAATATGAAGAAATAATTCTAGCTTCAGTATGAATGGTGATAATGGGCTAAGAAGCGTAAAATCCTCTGTTGCGACATGACCATTATCACCATACTATTCAATAAGTGATTGAAAAATCCAAATTAACAACCAAGTTGTTGCTTCAGGTAATCAACAACATCGTCTAGTTTCAGCATCTGTTTTTCATCACCGCGGCGATGTTTATATTCTACTTCGCCATTATCAAGATTACGGTCACCAATAACGACAGTGTGTGGTACACCGATAAGCTCCATATCGGCAAACATCACGCCTGGGCGTTCCTTGCGATCATCAAAAATAACATCAATACCGCTAGCGCGTAGATCGGCATACAGTTTCTCTGCAACTTCTTTAACACGGTATGACTTGTGCATATTCATTGGCAAAATAGCAACTTGGAATGGTGCAATTGCATCAGGCCAGATGATACCGCGGTCATCGTGATTTTGTTCAATCGCTGCGGCGACAATACGAGTGACGCCAATACCATAACAGCCCATAGTGACTATCTGATTGTGGCCGTCTTCGCCTTGAACAGTCGCTTTCATGGCATCAGAATATTTGGTGCCAAGCTGGAAGATATGGCCCACTTCAATACCACGTTTGATGAGCAATGTACCTTTACCATCCGGGCTAGCATCACCTTCAACAACATTGCGGATATCAGCAACTTCTGGTACCGGTAGATCGCGTTCCCAGTTGATACCGAAATAGTGTTTGTCATCGATATTGGCACCTGCGCCAAAATCACTCATCACTGCCACACTGCGATCAATAATAACGGGTATTGGCAGATTGACAGGTCCCAATGAACCTGGGCCTGCACCAACAATTGAGCGAATTTCTTCTTCGGTGGCAAAAGCCAGTGGGCTGGCAACTAAAGATAATTTCTCTGCTTTGATTTCATTAAGTTCATGGTCGCCGCGAACCAGTAAGGCGATCAATTTATGACTTGTTCCTTCTGCTGCGTGAACCATCAGGGTTTTAACTGTTTTCTCAATTGGCAGATTGAATTGCTCAACCAGTTCAGCAATTGTTTTTGCGTTTGGAGTATCTACCAGATGCATCTCTTTTGTTGGTACTGCGCGATCATGAGCGGGGGCAACAGCTTCGGCTAATTCAATATTGGCTGCGTAATTGGATTCAGTGGAGAAGACGATATCATCTTCTCCACTGGCTGCCAGAACCTGAAATTCATGAGAAGCACTACCACCGATGGAACCGGTATCAGCCAGAACAGCACGAAAATCCAAACCTATACGGGTAAAAATTTTGCTGTAGGCTTCATACATGTTGTCATAAGTTTCTTGTAATGATGCTTGGGTAGCATGGAAAGAGTAAGCATCTTTCATTAGGAATTCACGGGAGCGCATCACGCCAAAACGAGGGCGAACTTCATCGCGAAATTTAGTCTGGATCTGGAATAGAGTCAGGGGTAACTGCTTATATGAGCTGACTTCATTGCGGATCAGATCAGTGATGACCTCTTCATGAGTTGGACCTAGTACAAAAGGACGATCACCTCGGTCAACAAAACGCAGTAACTCTGGACCATATTGTTCCCAGCGGCCACTTTCTTGCCATAGATCTGCCGGTTGTACGACAGGCATAGATATTTCAATCGCTCCGGTATTGTTCATCTCTTCTCGAACAATTTTTTCGACTTTTTTGAGTACACGGATACCTGTAGGCATCCAATTGTACAGACCTGAAGCGAGCTTACGGATCATGCCCGCGCGAAGCATCAGCTTATGGCTGACAACCTCCGCATCGGCAGGAGTCTCTTTTAATGTAGAGAGCAGATATTGGCTAGTACGCATTGTTAGGTTCCATTAGAGCAGCAAATTGCTTCTGACTGGCAGAAATTTGCCAGCCAATAAAAAAACGAAAATAGGCCTTTAGTCTACCAGTGAGTTTAAGATGCCAAAAGGGTATATGCTGATTTTTAATGGGGATCTATAGAGACCACTTCGGTCAATGTGCCACATATTTTCCAGCGCACATTAAAATCCAGTAAATGAGCAGCATACTCCCGATTTTCCTGTTCTCTTCTCCGGTAAGCAGGACGAGGATCCTGGGCTAAAATTTGACTGATAAAACGGCGTAAATTCGGATAAATATTTTGAATTGAGATTAGCTGTTGCTCAGCGGTAGGCGAAAATACCACTTCCATATCGGTAGAAGGGGCTTGCTGTGCAAAACCCGCCACTGCATGAGGCTGACATTCAGCGAAAGGTAGATAAGGCTTAATATCGATAACAGGCGTACCATCAATTAAATCCAGGCTACCCAGTTCCAGAGTAACTCGACCTTTCCTGTATTCGATCCCTTTAAGTTCAATCAGAGACATGCCAATTGGATTAGGCCGAAAAGTCGAACGGGTTGCGAATACGCCCATTTTTGCATTGCCACCTAAACGAGGAGGACGCACCATTGGCTTCCAGCCGCCTTCTATTGTTTGATGGAAGATGAAAATAACCCACAGATGACTAAATTGTTCCAGACCACGAACTGCATCCGGTTGATTATAGGGAGGAAGAAGTACCAGTTTCCCTCCACCATCTTCAATAAGACCTGGTTGGCGGGGGACGGCAAATTTTTCTTTATAAGGGGAGCGGATAACCCCTATCTGCGTGAAATGGAAATCGATCATTGGGTGATAAGCAGGGCTGAACCTTCACATATTGCTATCTGGTAGCATCCTTGGCCTGATAATATTTCGCATTGATGCAATAAAACAGCGTTAGCATTCAAATAAGCTGCTTTGGTTATCATCTGGTTGCGAGCCTCGGTGATATTTGCTGGTGGATCCTGTAAGGAACTACGACACGATTGACCAGAAACAATCCCTAAATCTTTAAATAAGACACCTAATAATTCTTCACTCTTGGTATATAACTTTACGGATGAAGAGAAATGTTTTTTTTCTCCGGTTGATAGTTTTGTGTGCCTCATATCTGATAACTGGGAAGAGTCAGGAAATGTTGTTTGTTGTACTGAACATCCAGTTATGGACAGTGCTAGTAAAGAGGCAAGTAGCCTACGCATGATAGATCCTCGAATTTTTACTGTTAGAGTTAAGCGAGTCGATCAGGTTAACAAAAAATACCGAAAACATGATGCCATAATAAATCAGGCGGACAACCTGTCCGCCTGATTATTCTAATATCGATGAACGTAATATGAAAGATTACCAACCTTTCACTGCACCACCATTAAAGATCTTATTGGCAGCTTCATCAACTTCGTCTGATTGATATGCCTTAACGAATTTCTTAACATTTTCAGCATCTTTATTATCTTCTCTACTAACCAGTAGGTTTACATATGGAGAATCTTTATCTTCAACAAATAAACCATCTTTTGCTGGAGTCAGACCAATCTGGCTTGCATAGGTTGTATTAATGATTGCGAGAGCAATTTTTTGATCATCCAGTGAACGTGGCAATTGTGGTGCTTCCAATTCGACTAGTTTTAAATTCTTAGGATTTTCAACAACGTCTAGAACCGTTGGTAATAAGCCTATGCCATCTTTCAATTTAATTAAACCTTGTTTCTGCAACAGTAATAAAGAGCGGCCTAAGTTCGTTGGATCGTTTGGTAACGCAATTTGGGAACCATCCTGCAATTCATCTAGAGATTTAATTTTTTTGGAATAACCCGCAATTGGATAAACAAAAGAGTTGCCAACTGTGACCATCTTATAACCACGATCTTTGATTTGCTGATCCATATAGGGTTTGTGCTGGTATGCATTCAGATCAATATCGCCTTTGCTCAGTGCTTCGTTTGGCAATACAAAATCATTAAAGGTTACCAGTTCTACATCAAGACCATATTTATCTTTAGCGACTTTTTTTGCAATTTCAGCCACTTCCTGTTCTGCACCAACGATAACGCCTACTTTAATATGGTTTGGATCTTGTTTTTCTTGCCCGCAGCCAGGCAAAATTAATGAGCCTAAAAGAGCGCTGATAGTTGCGATGGTTTTTAATTTAACAGACATACTTTACCCCTATAGAATACTGACTTATTAGCACCGACACAGGTACTGCTATTAAAATAATCTTGTTATTTACGTGTTGTGGCCTTGACTAAATGGTCACCACTTAATTGAATTAAATAAACTAAAATAACCAGTAACACTAATACGGTATTCATTACTGTTGCATTATAGCCGATATATCCGTATTGGTAACCAATCTGGCCTAATCCGCCCGCACCTACAGCACCTCCCATTGCAGAATAACCGACTAAAGTTATGAGGGTAATTGTGGCTGCATTGAGCAAACCAGGTAATGCTTCAGGTAACAGAATTTTCTTTATAATCTGGAATGGGGTTGCTCCCATTGCTCTAGCAGCTTCAATTAGTCCCGATGGAATTTCTAATAAAGCATTTTCCACCATACGGGCAATAAATGGTGCAGCACCTATGGTTAATGGGACAATGGCGGCCTGTAAACCGATCGATGTTCCCACAATTAGCCTGGTAAAAGGAATCATCCACACCAGTAAAATAATAAATGGGATAGAACGGAAAATATTAACTACCGCTGAAAGAAAACGATAGAGTTTACTATTTTCCATAATTTGATCGGGACGGGTGACATATAGCAATACACCTATCGGCAGCCCGATAATGAAGCCAAAGAAACCAGAAACAAAAGTCATTACTAGAGTTTCCCAGACGCCTTTAGCCAGTAATAAAATCATTCCTTCAGACATAACCGAGAACCTCTACTTTCACATGATGATCTTGTAAAAACTTAATCGTTGACTCAACGCCACCATTTTCACCGTGTAATTCAGCTAACATCACACCAAATTTTACGCCACCGGCATAGTCGATTTGAGAACTTAATATATTCATATCAATATCAAAACGACGTACCGCCATTGAAATCAGTGGGGCATCTACAGACTGACCGGTAAACTCTAATTTCAATAATGGACTAAGATTTGGTGCTGGGTGGCTTTGCATTTTTTGTACATAATCTTCAGGGACATCCAGATGCAAAGTTGACTGAATAAATGCCTGAGCGATAGGTGTCTTGGGATGAGAGAATACTTCACTTACAATGTCTTGTTCAATCAGTTGTCCGCCACTGATAACGGCTACTTGGTCACAAATACGTTTGACGACATCCATTTCATGTGTAATTAACAGAATAGTTAGCCCTAAACGGCGATTAATATCTTTCAATAATTCTAGAATAGAACGAGTTGTTGCAGGATCTAGAGCGCTGGTTGCTTCATCACATAAAAGTACTTTAGGTGAATTAGCTAGGGCACGGGCAATAGCAACACGTTGCTTCTGTCCGCCAGAGAGATTTGCTGGATAGGCATCATGCTTATCTGTAAGACCAACAAGCTCTAATAACTCGTCTACCCGTTTTTTGATTTCGGCCTTTGGAATGTTATCCAATTCCAAAGGTAAGGCTATGTTGCCAAACACTGTTCTTGAAGACAGTAAATTGAAGTGCTGGAAAATCATGCCGATACGACGACGTGCACGAGTTAAATCACTATCAGACAAGATAGTTAAATCCTGACCATTAACCAATACTTGCCCGGAAGTTGGACGTTCAAGCATATTTACACAGCGAATTAGTGTACTTTTACCTGCGCCGGATGAGCCAATAACACCGTAAATTTGCCCTTGCGGAACATGTAGGCTGATATCTGAAAGCGCATTAATAGAATGGGCACCCTGCTGGAATATTTTATTGATATGTAACAGTTTTATCATTTTTATTCTTATTTATTTTTATAAAAATTTTGAAAATTGATAGCTTGAACATTTTTGAGAAAGCAAACCACCTGTTGAATTGGATGTTAAGGTGTCTAGACGTCTAAGTCAACTATGAATAAATTAATTGCTGCATTCTCATTCATGGCTAAATCGTGCGATACTGGGGGCTTCTTACATTTTTGGAGCAATCGGGTGACACAAGGTATTCCTGCCGTATTTTTAGATCGTGACGGAACAATAAATATCGATCATGGTTATGTACATGAAATAGATGATTTTCAATTTATCGATGGTGTCATTGAAGCCATGATTGAATTGAAAAAGATGGGGTATGCACTGGTGTTAGTCACAAACCAGTCAGGTATTGCCCGTGGAATTTTCGATGAAGAGCAGTTTTTGCAACTGACGGAATGGATAGATTGGTCGCTAGCAGACCGTGGTGTGGATTTGGATGGCATTTATTATTGCCCTCATCACCCAGATGCAACTGAAGAGCAATATAAGAAGAGTTGTGACTGCCGTAAACCGCAGCCGGGTATGTTGCTGGATGCGCAGAGGGAGCTTGGTATAGATATGACTGCTTCTTTTATGATTGGTGACAAACTCGAAGATATGCAAGCAGCGACGCTGGCAAAAATTGGCACTAAGGTATTAGTTCGTACAGGTAAACCCGTTAACACTGAAGCTGAACAAGCGGCTAATTTGATAATAAATAGTCTTGCAGACTTACCTAAAGCAATTAAAGGCATCAAAAAATAGGTTTTTTGTTCTTTATATCATCATTTTGTTGAAAAAATCCTCAAATAAAAGTTTTTTTCAAATAAACGCTTGCCAGCGTCAAAGAACGCCCTATAATGCGCCACCACTGACCGACACAACGCTGATAAACATTGTGAGGTCGGGCAGAGAAAAAGCTAATAAGCGCTTGACTCTGCGG
>NZ_JBHFKT010000046.1:0-37350 GCF_042879335.1 Photorhabdus sp. RM96S
TGACTACTTTCCTTTAGAGTATCAACTGGCGCAACGTTACCCTTCCCTGCAAGTGAACTCCGCAGTGCACACAGCTAAATTACAGTATGAACATTCCATCCGTGGCATTAATTGGATCACCCTGCTGTCCAAACGATTTGTAAACCGACTGGGTGGAGAATATTGGATACGCCGCACGCTGCGCCCCTACCGGGATGTGGAGATTACCCCTTATTCCAATGGTCTGATGATCCGGGCCGGTCAATACCCGGACTTAACACCACTGCCGGGCAGTGTCCCGGAGAGTTATTTTGCTATTAACCAACTGATACGCCCAATACGAGTCATTCCCCGCGAAGGCCATTCCCTGCACTTTTATGGCGAAGGTCATTTTGATGATATTTCCACACTGGCCTGGTATGCCCGTTATGACCGGGGACCGCTGCATGTAACCCCTTTGAGAGGTGACCATCCGGCACTGGTCAGCGGGATCTGGCAAACCGACAGCCTGCCTGACAAACAGTATTTCTTTGCTCAGGGGGCGATGGCTTTTGATGTTGAAGGTGCAGAACCGGGCACAACTGTATGGCATTTAATACGAGAAACGGAAAATACAACGGAGTAAATAATGCGCAGTGTAGTGGAAAGTAAAAAAGTTATCCTTAAAGGTGATACCACAACAACCGGAGGTGAGGTTTTAAAGGGTTCCGATTTGGTAAACCAACACCTATCGGTTGCCTGTAAAGGTGATCCGGTGTTTTGTCCCGCCTGTAAACAAACCGGCGCGATTGCGGAAGGTTCTAACTTGTTCAATATACAAGGAATACCTGTCGCGCTGGAGGGACACCTTGTTAATTGTGGTTGCCCGACCGGCGCTTGTCGATTAAAGGTACGGTCATAACTATCAAATGCTAAAGCCTTTAATTGAAATACCCATAAAACCGGAGCAGGTTTTAAACTGTGATTAAAAGTTATTTTTTTAACCTATGATTTTAATCGGTATCTGGTTTTAATCTTTTTTTATCTTTTGGATATTTAGGTTAATGGTTAGTGAATTTCGACTAAATGTACTTAATCTCTCCCTGTTTGTCTTTTTAAATATATCATGGCTGGTTAGGTAAATGTAAAATAAGTGGAGGATAGTATTACCGATAAATGGATTAAACATAGCAGAGAATAGGTTGTTTTTAGTCACTTTATGTTTTTTAAAAAGTTGGCATCAATGGTCTACCTATTTTTTAACCCTTAGTTGATTAATCACAGGTAAAAGGGAAATGTAAGTTAAAAAAGTAATGTTAAAAATATGATAAGCTTGTACTGTGGTTTTCATTCTGATGGGGTGCTTATTTTTAATTGGAAACCTGTTATAAAGAACGGTTTTTATTGCTTAATTGTGGTAAATATAAAGGTTTTTACATTTTCTGAACCGTATTTAACGCCCTTGTTTTCATTAAACTGATATTTAGGTTTTCTCGTTTCTCCTTTTTCTATATCTGATTTTTTAGGTTTAAAACTAATGAGGATAGCAGAGAGTTAACGGTATTAAAGTTAATGCTCATTTCTTTAATCATTTTTAATGCTGTTAAATACTCTTGCTTTTTCGGGGATGCTTCTCGGTTTTCTACAATTATAGTCTCTGATTTTTCGTAAACTTGTTGCAGTCAGGAAAAATCTTTTATTTAAGAGAATTGGTTTAATACTGTTAAAGCTGTTAAAGCTGTTAAAGCTGTTAAAGCTGTTAAAGCTGTTAAAGCTGTTAAAGCTGTTAAAGCTGTTAAAGCTGTTAAAGCTGTTAAATGTTTTGCTAGGATATATTCTTGTTATTGGGTTAACGCTGTTATTTTTTTCACCTTATTTAATCAATTTAAAATCTATTTTTTCTGATGTTTTCTCTTCTAATGTCAGTATGGTATCGGATTTTTTACCCACTTTTAAAAAGCTTTAATCACTGCTTTTTACTTTTGATGATTAAAGTTTTTACTTGTTTTTTCCGAGGTTCGCTTGGCCTCTTTTCCAGTTTTTAAAACCATACTGACAGACAAAAAGCGGCTTTTCTTAACACCTGTATTTATCATTGATGAAAACTCAGCGGTGATAGTCAAGGCGTTAAAAATCAGCAATATGAAGGATGGTTTATATATCCGTTATCTTTCAAGTTGCCTCTTTATTGGCTGCGCTCGTTCACCCCGGTCACATCGTTCTCTATGCTCCCGGGGATTCGCTCCCTTGCCGTCGCGATGCATCTTGAAATCCATAGGGTATAGATTAAAACCATCCTTTAAACTGGAAAGAATAATGCCTGTACAGGAGAAATAGGCGTTACGGTATTTAACCTCTGGCTGTTCCTGCTTTTTTACGGCATCTATCTACATCTTTCAGCAATTGATTGACATGATCATCACCAAACAGGGTTTCCAATGTGGTATTCAGTTTTCGCCGCCAGTTAGGGTATTCCATTACCGTACCTGGAATATTGACAGGTTTATCCATATCCAGCCAATCTTCGGGTTGCAGTCCCAGTAGTGAGCTGGCACTGTGGGCAATATAGCGATGTAACCCTTGGTTTATCATCGGTGACATTCCAACCTCTTTTGCCGTGTCACCGATATGTTCCGGGATACAGCCGTAGCGATGTAAACCTTCTAATAACCCTTGTTTGCTAGCTTGACGTTCGGTATATAACCCTTGAAGCAGGTTTTTATCAGGATATAACTTGAGTGATTCCCCAAGGGTCAAATCGGCGCTTTGCCAGAATCCACGTAAAGTAGGCAAATCATGAGTGGTGATGGTCGCCATTGCTTGTATCGGGTAATCCTCAGGTGCGCGGTATTCCCCATTGCCGTGACGCTCAAAGTAGAGCACTTTATAAGAATAGACACCGCTATCGCGCAGCTTGCCCACAATCTCTTCCGGTACAATTCCCAAGTCTTCACCAATGACCAGACAGCGATGGCGCTGACTTTCTAATGCCAGAATCGCCATCAGATCATCAACTGGGTAGTGTACATATGCTCCTTTGTCGGCTGTTTCACCGTAGGGAATCCACCAAAGTCTGAGCATCGACATAACATGGTCAATGCGTAAGGCGCCGCAGTGGATCATATTTGTACGCAGCAGATTAATGAACGGTTGGTAAGCTTGGGTTTGCAAAACATGAGGATTCATTGGTGGTAAGCCCCAGTTTTGACCCAGTGGCCCTAGGGCATCCGGTGGTGCTCCCACTGATGCTTTGGTGCAGTAAACAACTCGGTTGCACCAGGTTTCCGAGCCGCCTTCCGCTACGCCGACGGCCAAATCACGGTAAATTCCAATGGACATGCCACTTGTTTGGCTTTGGGTAAAGCAGTCTGCAAGCTGAGTATCGGCCAACCATTGTAGCCAGAGGAAAAATTCCACTTCCTGCGGGTGAGATTGGCAAAATGTTTGTACCGCTTCACCGTGCGGATCGCGGTACTTTTCCGGCCACACCGGCCAACCCCAATAGGTACTATTTTCAGCATATAACTGGCAGTGCAGAGCGTCATAGACGGCTTGATAGTAGAGACATTCACCACCTTGGATGACAAATTGGCGGAAAGCGGTTTTTGACGAATCATGTTCTGGACGAGTGCTGAATTGTTGATGTGCCAGACGCAGTGCTGCTATTTTCAACGCCATAACTGTGGTGTAATCTACCCATTCCGCGTTACGGGCATCCTGTAACATGCGTTGAGTCGTCGCTGTTTGCCACCATCTCTGTGCTTCTTCATTGTGTTTGAAATCTTCAACCTGATTAACATCAATGTAAATCACATTAAGCCAGTTGCGTGAAGAGGGGCTATAGGGGCTGGCGCTTTCTGGCATGGTCGGATACAGCGCATGCAATGGATTTAGTCCGATGAAGGCACCACCGCGTGTTGCTATCTCTTTTAGCATGTGTTTCAGGTCACCAAAATCGCCAATTCCCCAGTTGTTTTCTGAACGCAGAGTATAGAGTTGCACACAGGCCCCCCAAAGTTTTTCCCTCCTTTGCAGGGCATCTGGTTCATAGCAGCGTTTGGGTGCCACGATAATCTGCATAGACCAGCATTGGCTTCCTTGTGTCAGAGTGAGGCGGTGGTACCCCAGAGCAAGCGGATCAGGTAGCACCAGTTTATGGCAGCAATGCCCCTGAAATTCCTCTCCTTGTTCTGTCCGTATCTGCCATTGGTAATGCTCTTCGTCTTTCAAGGTGATAGTGAAGTGTTCACCTTGAGTAAAAACTTTTACTGTCGGCAAGGGTGAAACCGGCACGTCGGCCGGTTTGTTTACGTTTATCGCATCTAACAAGCGATGTCGGGTTTCCGTTGGAATCGCTTGTGGCTTGCCATAAGCATTAATGTAGCTGGCGACAATGCCAGCCTCGGTAGCTAAATGATCGAGGCTCTTCTCCCCCATGATTTTTCCTTATCGGTTTGCTTGCCAGATGCGTTGTTGATAATCACGGATTGTTCGGTCAGAGCTGAACATACCCATCCGGGCAGTGTTCAGAATGGCGCTACGCGTCCAATGTTGAGTATCGCGGTACAAAGTATCGATCCGTTGATGCGCATCACAATAGGAGGCGAAATCAGCTAGCACCAGATAAGGGTCTCCACCTTCAATCAGACTATGTAGCAGCATATCGAATGCTCGTTTGTCGCTATAGCTGAACTCGCCGCTAGCCAGTGCTTTGAGTATGTTGTCCAGGTGTTGATCTTCTTTGAGTAATTTCAGTGGGTCATAGCCAGCAGCTTTTAAGGCTTTCACTTCTTCTACGGTATGCCCGAAAATGAAGATGTGGTCATCTCCTACCTGTTCGGCAATTTCAACGTTCGCCCCATCTAATGTTCCGATGGTCAGTGCGCCATTCAGCGCCAGTTTCATGTTGCCGGTGCCGGAAGCTTCTTTGCCGGCTGTGGAGATTTGTTCTGAAACATCAGCAGCCGGTATCATTAGCTCCGCGACAGAAACTTTGTAATCGGGGATAAAAGCGATCTTAATGCGATCACGGACGATTGGATCGTTATTAATTTTCTCCGCTGCCTGATTGATGGCAGAGATAATGTTTTTTGCCAAATAGTAGCCGGGCGCGGCTTTTGCGCCAAACAGGAATACACGTGGCACGATATCCAGTTCCGGGTTTTCCTGAATTTGTTTATAGAGCGATAGGATATGCAACAGGTTCAGATGCTGACGTTTATATTCATGCAAGCGTTTAATTTGCACATCAAAAATGGCGTTTGGATCTAGCTTAAGCCCCATCACTTTATTGACATAATTGGATAGCAGGCTCTTATTGCCTTGTTTGATAGCTCGGTATTCTTCGCGGAAAGCGGCGTCATCTGCATAGGGTTCAAGTGTTTTAAGGGCATCAAGATCGTTAATCCATTCGCGATTAAGTGTACGGTCAAGTAATCCTGACAGTGCCGGGTTACATTGTTTGATCCAGCGACGTGGGGTAACGCCATTTGTCACGTTGAGAAACTTATTCGGCCATAGTTGATGGTATTCAGGGAAAAGATCCTTAACGATGAGCTGTGAGTGCAGCGCTGCTACCCCGTTTACGGCAAAGCCCGCGACGACACAAAGATTCGCCATGCGTATCTGATGGTTATAATGTACAGCTAATTTTTCCCATACGGCTTGCTCGCCGGGCCAGGTTTTGTCCACCAACTTTTTAAACCGGGAGTTAATTTCTTGAATGATGCTGTAATGGCGTGGCAGCAGGTGGCTGACGAGATCCTCGTCCCAGCATTCCAAACCTTCTGGCATCAGGGTGTGGTTGGTATAGGCGAAAGTATGGCTGGTTATCTCCCATGCGGTTTCCCAACTCATCTGGTGTTTATCCAGCAGAATACGCATCATTTCAGGGATGGCAATCGTTGGGTGGGTATCGTTAAGCTGGATAACTTCATACTTAGGCAGATCTTCTATTTTGTGGCCTGCCAGATGATGGCGACGTAAGATATCTGCGACGGAGCAAGCACACTGGAAATATTGTTGCATCAGACGCAGGCGTTTGCCTTCTTGATGATTATCATTCGGATAGAGAACTTTCGTGAGCTTAGCGGCTTCAACACCTTGCTGTTCCGCTGCCAGAAACTGCCCGGCGTTGAATTTGTCGAGATCAAATGGCGTAGCATGGGTTGCTTGCCACAGGCGTAATGGTTGAGTAACACCATTGTGATAACCAATGACCGGTAGATCCCAAGCTTCTCCAACCAAGGTAAATTCAGGTGCCCAGATTTCGCGTCCATCATCTGTTATGACGACTTCGCCACCAAAATTCACCTCAACATCTAACTGAGTGTTGTGGCGGAACCAGGGATAAGATTCTCGTCCCCAATTGTCTGGTTCTTCAATTTGTTGTCCTTGTTCAAAGGATTGGCGGAACAGGCCGTATTGATAATTCAGGCCATAGCCAATTGCCGGCTGACCGACGGTTGCCATAGAGTCAAGAAAACAGGCGGCAAGCCGTCCCAATCCACCGTTACCTAAAGCGGGGTCAGTTTCTTGTTCCAGAAGATCACTCAGAATGATATTTTCTTCTGCCAGGTAAGCCTGAATGTCTTCATACCAACCAAGGTTAAGCAGATTGTTTGCGGTTAAACGGCCAATCAGAAACTCCATAGAGATGTAGTTCACATGGCGTTGTTGGTTGGAATGATTGATGACAGGGCATGTGGGCAACAGCTCTGACAGGGCCGCACTAACGGCTTGCCACCACTGATGCTGGGTCATTTCCTGTGCTGAACCGAGGCCAAAGCGCTGCCATTGACGTGTCAGCGCAGCCTGAAACTGGGCTTTATCTAATCTGGACTGTTGCATGGAGTCTTCATCCTGTAGCTGAAAAGGAAAATTTAAGCACTATGCTGAATGCTCTCAGGATCTAAAGCATCATCCTAGAGAGGTATTAGTCAGGGAGGAGTAGAAGGGCGTAGCCAGTAACCCTCTTTCGCATCGTTTTGGCATCTAATTGCGTTCATTTTCTTCCAGCGGATCGATAAGGTAATTTGCTAATTGCTTCCACAACTTGTATGTAAAAATGGAATTTGCTGTTCAAGAATGTGATAGGGTGCGCAACTTAATACCATGGGGGGCGTAAACATATTTGCAAAAGCAATCTATTTCACTAAATTTGGTTGGGCCGATTAATGGCGTCATTACGAACCATGAAATAAATCATCTATACCCAATGGATTTCAAGATGGATCGCGACGGCAAGGGAGCGAATCCCCGGGAGCATAGCGAACTATGTGACCAGGGTGAGTGAGTGCAGCCAACAAAGAGGAAACTTGAAAGATGACGGGTATAACTAATATCACTCATGGTTCCGGCGCAGGTTTTACTTATCGCTTCTTTGGGCACGGAAATTAATGCTTATCCCATCAAAACTGAGTCGTCCCGTTCGTTTGAATAATACAATCTTGCGTAAGCGTCTGTTAATCAGACTGAATGAGTCGTCTAATTATCGTCTTGTGCTAATAACTAGCCCCGCTGGTTATGGCAAAACCACATTGGTCTCTCAGTGGGCTGCCGAGCAGGATAATCTGGGATGGTATTCTTTGGATGAGAGCGATAATCAGCCGGAACGTTTTGCCAGCTATCTTATCGCGGCGTTGCAGCAGGCTACGCAGGGACACTGTGTTAAAAGTGAAGTGTTGGCCCAAAAACATCAATATGCCAATTTACCCGCGCTTTTCGCTCAATTATTTATTGAACTTAGTGAGTGGCGGCGGCCCATTTTCCTGGTGATTGATGATTACCATCTGATTGTGAATAACATTATTCATGAGGCTATGCGGTTTTTCCTGCGTCACCAGCCTGAGAATCTGACGTTAACCATCTTATCGCGTAATTTGCCTTCTCTTGGGGTGGCTAATCTGCGTGTGCGTGAGCAATTGCTGGAAATTGACAGTCAGCAACTGGCTTTTGATTATCAAGAAACGCAGCAATTTTTTGATAAGCGGTTAACCACATCCCTTGATGCCGACGATTGTAAGCGCTTATGCAATGAAGTCGCGGGTTGGGCAACGGCGCTTCAGCTTATCGCGCTTTCAGCGCGGCAGTCGTGTGATGCCGCTGAACTGTCGGCTAAACGCTTGTCGGGCATTAACGCCGGCCATCTTTCCGATTATTTGGTGGATGAAGTACTCAATCAGGTGGATAGTTCAACGCGTGAATTTTTATTGCGCAGTTCTATCTTACGTTCCATGAATGACGGTTTGATTGTTCGTCTAACCGGTGAAGAGAATGGTCAGCAGCGTCTTGAAGAAACTGAACGTCAGGGGCTGTTTATCCAGCGTATGGATGACTCTGGCGAATGGTTTCGCTTTCATCCGCTTTTTGCTTCATTTCTACGTCAACGCTGTCAATGGGAAATGGCGTTGCAATTGCCGGAGTTACATCGGGCGGCCGCAGAAGGTTGGTTGGCGCAGGGGTATCCGGGCGAGGCGATTCATCATGCCTTGGCGGCGGGTGATACTGCCATGCTACGCGATATTTTGTTGCAGCATGCTTGGTCGCTGTTTAACCACAGTGAGTTATCTCTGTTGGAAGAGTGTATGAATGCGCTGCCTTATGAGCAGCTATTGGAAAATCCGCGTCTGGTGCTGCTTCAGGCTTGGCTGGCCCAAAGCCAACATCGTTATTCAGAAGTCAATACACTGTTAAACCAAGCGGAACAGGCACTGCAACAGAAACAAATTGCTATAGAGCCGGATCTCTTGGCTGAATTCGATGCGCTACGAGCTCAGGTGGCTATGAACAGCGGCAAGCCGGAGATGGCCGATAAGTTGGCGAAACAGGCTTTGGCGGCACTGCTTCCTCAGAATGAATACAGTCGTATTGTTGCAACTTCCGTGGAAGGTGAAGTATTACATTGTAGAGGTGAGTTGGCTGATGCATTAGCGCGGATGCAACAAACCGAGCAGCTTGCGCGTCGTTTCCATGTTCATCACTATGCGTTGTGGGCGCTGTTGCAGCAAAGTGAGATTTTATTAGCTCAGGGATATTTGCAGACGGCTTATGAAACGCAGAACAAGGCATTTGAATTGATCCGTGAACAGCATTTGGAGCAGTTGCCAATGCATGAATTTTTGTTGCGTATCCGTTCACAGCTTTTGTGGTGTTGGTCTCGTCTTGATGAAGCCGAAGATGTAGCGCGTCGTGGGCTGGAAGTGTTGTCTAACTTCCAACCTCAACAGCAGTTGCAGTGTCTAACTCAGTTGGCTAAATGCTCTTTGACCAGAGGAGATATTGATAATGCCCGCCGTTATCTGGCGCGTTGTGAAAACTTGCTAAATAATGGGCAGTATCATCGAGATTGGCGTACCAATACTGACAAACTGCGAGTCATCATTTGGCAGAATATGGACGACAAAAATGCCGCTATTCGGTGGTTGGCACAGACTGAGCGACCAGAAAGTGTCAGTAATCATTTTAATCAGGGTCAGTGGCGCAATATTGCTCGTGCTCAGATTCTGCTTGGTTTGTATGATGAGGCTGAGTCCATTTTGGATACACTGAATCAACATGCGAGAAAATTGCAGTTAATTAGCGATCTGAATCGTAATTTACTGTTGTATAACTTGCTTTACTGGCATATCGGACGCAAAAGCGAAGCGCAGAATGCACTCATTGAGGCATTGGCTCTGGCTAACCGTACTGGATTTATTAGCCATTTTGTCATTGAAGGTGAGTTGATGGCCCAACAATTACGTCAGCTTATTCAGCTCAATACCTTGTCTGAACTGGAGTTGCATCGGGCGCAGCGCATTTTGCGGGATATCAACCGTCAGCATCGCCATAAATTCGCTCATTTTGATGAAAGTTTTGTCACACAGTTGCTAACACATCCTGATGTTCCTGAGCTTATTCGCAATAGTCCGCTTACACAGCGTGAGTGGCAGGTGTTGGGATTAATTTACTCAGGCTACAGTAATGATCAAATTGCCGCAGAATTGGATGTAGCGACGACAACTATTAAGACGCATATACGGAATCTGTATCAGAAGCTAGGGATTGCGAATCGCCAGGAGGCGATTCAGCAAGCACAGCAACTGATGCAGATGATGGGGTTAGGTGTGTGATTGATATTTTAAGATTCTAGCGAAACTACCCGCCCTTTCAGGTTACGGCTGAGTATGTGTGCTGACAGGATTAGCGTGGTACCGAGCAGCATGACTAACACGAGTGACTGTTTGAGCGAAAATGGCAACGCCATAGCAATGAGCGAGAGGGTAGAGCCGACAGCCATCTGGACGAATCCTATCAGTGCAGAAGCGACACCGGCTTCGTCAGAATAAGGCTCTAGTGCATAACTGGTCGCAGGTCCCATAACAAATGCCATACCTGTACAGGCGAAAGAAACCGGCAACATATAGCTTAGCCAGTGCTGGCTGGCGACAGTTGGCAGATGCATGCCAGAAAACAGAGATAGGCTAGCCAGTGCCATTAGAATTGTCCCTAACAGTAGGCAGCAAGGGCGGCCAAGTCGATGGATAATTTTATTGGCGGTTAGGAAGGCGATCATCGTCCAGAGTCCGTTGCCACCAAAAATCAATGAAAATGCTAGTGGTGAAATATGGCCCTCAGTCATTAGCACGGTTGGTGCAAATGACACATAGGTAACCACTATTCCCATAATGCCAGCGTTAACTAGGGCAAAATGTGTAAACTGGGCATTGCTAAGAATTTGAAAATATTGCTTTAGTGGTAATCCGCGAACGGGTTTAGTGTTAGCGGGGCGCGTCTCTGGTAGCCAGTTGGCAATGATAAGTAGTGCAATAACCGAGTAGCAAGTCAAAAACCAGAATGGCGCTCGCCAGTTGAACATTTCGGCCAGAATACCGCCAAGTAATGGCGCGAGAGCAGGAACAATATTTAGCGTACCGTTAATAAATCCATAGGCTTTGGCCGCCTCATCACCGTTTAGGCGATCACGTACACCACTAATGCAGACGACACTGGTACAGCAGACTGCACATCCTTGAATAATTCTCGCTGCAATAAAAATTTCGGGAAAAGTAGAAAGCGCTGCGATCACCGAACCGATGATATATAAGGTGATACCCGTTAGGGCTACTGGCCGACGGCCGAATTTATCTACCAGTGGCCCAGCGATTAACTGACCTAGCCCCATAATTAATAAAAACAAAGAAATCGTTGACTGAATAACTTCATTGTTAACTTTAAAATCCTCAGCAATGGCAGGAACCGTAGGCAAGAATACATCGATACCCAAAGGTCCAAAAAGTGCCAAGCTAAGTAGTAGAAGAATATAATTTTGCATGTGTGTTCTTTTAATATTTCAATAATGGTGGTGGTTTTATTGGTGAATAGGCTCAGTGGAATTTATTCTTTAGCGTCACCAGAGAGCTTGGATACACCAGAAATCCTACTGGCGAGTCATTTCAAGCTAGCGATAGGGATGTTTAAGGATCACGCACAGACTGAACCCTTTACTTTTTTTAAAGTCTGAACTTTATACGAGCTATTCACCGGTGTAAACCAACCCGCTTGTGTGGGTATTTTATACCCGTCATCTTTCAAGTTGCCTCTTTGTTGGCTGCACTCACCCACCCCGGTCACATAGTTCTCTATGCTCCCGGGGATTCGCTCCCTTGCCGTCGCGATGCATCTTGAAATCCATAAGGTATAAATATTCAAATCTTAAATACAAAAAAATGACATCGCGCTGTAGCATCAGCTTATTTTTCACTCGATATTTTAATGTCAGTCGGCAGTTTGGCTATCCTTAGTATAGAAAACGCACATTGTTTCTGACAAATCAGAAATGATCGAGAATCTTTTATTATATTTCATCACCTGTCAGAAAATAGCCAGGCATTAGGTAAGTGCTCTTATCCTCTGCGGAAAAGCTGCGAGATGGAGGATTTTGGTACAGTTTTTGTGGGATTTGAACAGAATTTCTTATCATTAACTCTATAAATCAGTAGTTCTGCATGTTATTAACCAATAATTCAAAATAATAATGTATTTTATACAAAATACTTTAATTTTTTAAATGTTTATTGGGTTATTGCAGACTTTTTGTTGATATAAACTAAGTTTTAGTAAATATTACCTTATATATTAAAAACTGATTTTATTTGTTGTGGTTATGAATAGTTAATCAAGGTAATTAAAATGATGGAAAATGAAAAACGGTTTGAAGATATGCTTTCCCGCTTTGTTGGAAACGGGCCTTATTTGGAAATTGATGGTGAAAAGTATATCGATGCAGCTTCGGGGACATTTAACCTTCCACTTGGGTACACTAATCGCAGAATAACAGAAAAATTAAAACAGCAGATCGACAGATGTACACATTTAAGTTCAGCTTATACCCATGAAATGTCACAATATATTTTGGGTAAATTAGTTAAACATACCCCTGAGGGCATTGATAGAATATGGTTACGTGATGTTTCCGGTTCTGGGGCGGTTGAATGTGCAATTCGTATCGCGCAAAAAGCAACAGGGCGTTCAGGAGTTATCTCTTTCTTTCTGGCTCATCACGGTCAGTCTTTAGCCACAGCGCAAATTTCAGGTAATGCTTTTAGAATTAAAGATTTCCATGTCAGCATTGATGGTTCTTTAAAAATTCCAACCCCTGCTAGTGTCATGTCAGAATTTGACCCGAATACAGAACCTAATCAATATTTTGACTTAGAACAATTTATTCAATTAGGTTCAAATGACAATATTGCCTGTCTTATCATTGAACCTATTCAAGGAAATGGCGGAAATAACGTTTTCCCTGTCGATTTTTACCGTAAGATCAGAGATATCTGCCATAAACATGACATTATTATTATCGCAGATGAAGTACAGACCGGATTTGGTCGTACCGGGACATTTTTCGCCTCAACCGGTTATGCTAAAGAATTAGAACCCGATATTATTGTTTTCGCTAAGGGCGCTGGTGGCATAGGTATTCCTACCGGTGGTGTGCTGATGCGGAGTTCATTAGATGTATTAGAGTCATTCGAACATTCTAGTACATCAGGCGCTAACCCTCTTTCATTAACGGCGCTCAACGAAATTATCGATATCATCGAAGACGAACAGGTTCTGGAGAATGTGCAGCATAATGAAGCTTATTTACGTGATGGCTTATTAGCATTACAGCATAAATACCCAGAAATTACTGGTGTTAGAGGCGTCGGTTATATGTTTGGCTTTGATACGCCATCACCAGAGTTTGCGGCACAAGCGATTGCAATAGCGAATTCTCATCACTTGATCATCCGGGGTTCGCGTTATGGTAAAGGTCGTGCACTTAAAGTTCGTCCACCGTTAATTTGTACTCAGGAACATTTAAACGAAATTCTGTATAAGCTTGATCTGACTTTTGCTGATATGACGTTAAATATGCTGGACAATAAGGAGGTAGCGTAATGAAAGCACTTAAATTTAATCGGGTGTGGGATATGCAAATTCAGGATGTTGAACCGTTACTCTGTGTTGAGCCTGATGATGTCGTTGTTGATATTGCGGTGTGCGGCGTTTGTGGTACAGATATTGGGATTATCACCGGTTCTTATCCTGTTGCTATTCCAGGAACTACTTTAGGTCATGAAACAACGGGTGTTGTTGCTCAAGTAGGAAAGAGTGTCACTCGCTTTAATGTAGGTGACCGTGTTGTCATCAATCCAACTTATTCCTGTGGGCATTGTCGGATGTGCCAGACAGGCAGCCCAAATCATTGCGAGAAAAAATTGGGAACCGAAGCGGGAGTTTCCTATGACGGGGCATTTGCTGAGCAATATCTGGCGAAAGAGAGTTCACTGATAAAACTGGATGATCATGTCAGTATGGAAGAGGCATCACTGACTGAGCCACTCAGTTGCACGCTGACCGGGGTTGATAAACTGGGCATTACTCATACTAATATTCGTGCAGCGGTAGCTGGCGCAGGCCCAATGGGGATGCTCTATATTTGGGCTTTACATGCCAGAGGCGTTAAGGCTTTCATGGTCGAGAAAAACGAAAGTCGTGTTCAATTTGCCAAAGAAAATCTGCCGCCAGAATGTGAGCTATATACTGATTTTGATGAGGCATTAACGCAACAATATGGCGATAAATCAGCGCCTATTGATCTCTGTGTGGATACGACCGGGCAATTAACTGAATACATTTTTGACCATTTGGCACCTGGCGGAAAATTGTTGAATGTGGCGCTTAAAGATAAGCATGCCAATCTTGATATCTTGAAAATTGCTGATAAGAGCCTTTCCGTGATTGGTTCCATCGATTCTCTGAATAACAGTTTTGAGCGTGCTTATACCATGATCCGTGATGGCGTTATTCCAGCTGGTCGTCTGGTCAGCCAAGTTTTTGATTTTAATGATTACTTGCAGGCTTTTCTCACTGTTGGTTGTGATATTGCGAGCAAAAGCCAAAAACCACTGTTTACTCCGAACTGTAAAGTGCTTATCCGTATTTCCGATCTAAAATAATGGAATGTTTCACATGGATAGATTTAATGTGATTTTTGATATCGATGGAGTCGTTGTTGACAGTGAACAATTGCACTTTGATGTTCTTTGTGATTTGGCTCCTGACTACACACAGCATGTACAACCACAGCAACTTATTGGCCTGAGTTTGGAGGAAACATTAGATTACATCGGGGTTCCAGCTCTGCAACAGAAAGGGATCACTGCGCAAATCGTCTCGGTTTACAAAGATAAGCTATCTAAAAGTTACCTTCGTCCAGGGATTTCCCGGTTGATGGCGGCCTTACAACAGCACCGTATCCCTTTTGGCTTTGTTTCTACTGCGCCGCGGGAAGTGTGTTTGGCGAATATTGGATTGCTGGAGTTGAGTGAAAACCCTGCTTTAATCTCTGGTGATGATGTTGCGAGGACGAAACCTTATCCCGATCCCTATCTTGCTATGTTGAAATTGAAGTCTATGGATGTTCATCAGACATTAGTGATTGAAGATACCGATTTGGGCATTACAGCAGCAACGCAGGCAGGTATTCCCTATGTGTATGCCTGGCCCCATGCTTTATCGGTTGCGGAACAATATCAACAGGCAACTCGTATTATCGGGACGCTGACCGATATTCCGCAATTTTCTAAAATTAATTTTGGGTAACTTAATATACCCTATGGATTTCAAGATGCATCGCGACGGCAAGGGAGCGAATCCCCGGGAGCATAGGTAACTATGTGACCGGGGTGAGTGAGTGCAGCCAACAAAGAGGCAACTTGAAAGATGACGGGTATACCCTCCGTTAGTCATAGCGGAGGGCATTTTATTTATAATAGAAGGAACATGAGTTGTCTGATCAAAATATTATCTCTTTGGTAAAACAACCCATTATGGCGACGCGCGCCGCTTTTTTTATTGCTGGCTTTAGTCTTGCAAGTTGGGCTCCTCTCATTCCTTTAGCTAAAGAACGGCTACAACTTGATAATGGCGCTATGGGGCTTCTAATGTTGGCATTCGGCATTGGTTCTTTCATCATGATGCCAATAGCGGGCATGTTGGCTGCACGCTTCGGTTGCCGGAAAATTTTCACTTTATGTGCTTTGATCGTGTTAGTGATGTTGCCAGGGTTAAGTGTATTACCGACACCGTTGACATTAGCTTGCGTTTTATTTGTCTTTGGTGCAGGTATTGGGGCAATGGATGTTGTGGTCAATATCCACGCCGTCATGGTCGAGAAAATGGCTCAGCGGCCAATTATGTCTGGCTTTCACGCGTTATTTAGTTTGGGCGGGATCGCCGGTGCGGGATCGGTGAGTGCATTATTGTCTCTGGGAATATCACCTCTCCAGGTGATGGTAATGGCGGTATTACTGATTATTTTACTGCTATTGCCGGTATGGAGTGGGTTATTGAACGAAGCCGAAGCGGGTAATACGCCATTCTTTGCTGTGCCTCATGGGATCGTGATTTTATTGGGCTTTCTCTGTTTTGTTGCCTATATCATGGAAGGCGCAATGCTGGACTGGAGCGGGATATTATTAACCAGCGTACATAATATCAGTAGTCATCAGGCGGGTATCGGCTATACCCTGTTTGCTATTGCTATGACATCGGGTCGCTTTATGGGTGATAAAATCATTGCCTTTTATGGACACCGACGGGTATTTATCAGCAGTGCTTTATTGGCTACTTCTGGATTTATCCTTATTTACTCAGCATCAACTGCAATGATGTTAGGGGTCTCTTTCCTGATGATAGGCGCAGGATTATCCAATATAGCGCCAATGCTTTTTACTGCTTCTGGTCAACAGAAAATTATGCCTGATTCACTGGCTGTTGCTGCGGTTTCTACCATGGGATATTCTGGGATTTTGTTGGGACCTGCAATCATAGGTGGATTAGCGCATATTGTGACATTACACGGCGCTTTTGCTTGTATTGCTTTACTCTCTATTTCCTTATTTGCAGGATGTAAATTGATTGATTCGAGCGGAAGATAATATAGAGGGAGTTCCTATGGGTTTATCACAATATCATTGGCTTAATGAACCATCTGATTGGCAATGTGGCAGCGACTGGCTTAATGTCACTACAGATCATAAAACTGACTTTTGGCAACGAACATGGTATGGCTTTGAACGTCATAATGGTCATGTTTTTGGGTGTTATGTTGAGGATGATTTCACCTTTCAACTCTGTATTGAAGGCTGTTTTGAACATTTATACGATCAGGCAGGAGTCATGCTATTAGTCGATGAGAAACATTGGTTGAAAGGCGGAATTGAATATTCTGATGGTCATGCCTCGATTGGTAGTGTGCTAACACGTGATCATTCTGATTGGTCTATGGGCGTATTTCCTGGTGATTCTAGTAAATTCTGGTTACGTTTGACTCGTGAAGAGGGATATTTAAGACTGCAATATTCTACTGATGGTTTACGGTGGCCATTGTTGAGGTTGTCTCCTTTTTTTGAAGATAAACAACCTGTCTTTGTTGGTGCAATGTGTTGTTCTCCAGAACGGCACGGATTACAGGTGCGGTTTTCTGATTTCCAATTGACACCACCAATAAAAAAACCATTGCATGATTTAAGTTAGCCAAACGGCTCAACACCCGGAGCAATGTGCTTCGGGTGTTATGTATCAAGGTTATATGCCTTAAACCCTTTCTAAAATAAAACCGGTAAAGTCAGCGGTTTCTCCGTCTGGTCGATGGCCAACTTGATCTTTCAGTAAATAAACGCGTAAAAGTCCCTCTTGATCTGTACTTAATTCTACTGAACCCGTTGTAAAGTCGGTGCTGTTTACAGCAAAAGATTCTGGGCCATCGGTGCGACTCTGTAAACCAAAATAAGCTGATGAGGCCCATTCTGCTGATACGCGAGCTGTACCTGTTAGTTTATATTTAGTGTTCGGCTCTAATCCTTCGATAATTTGATCAATGACGCCGGAACCGGTAACGCTTTGGATTCTGATAAAGTGAACGCCATTTTCAGATAAGATTTCTACTGATTCAGGGGCTGGGATTCTCCAGCCGTTATATCCCTCTTCGAATGAGCCGTTAATCAGTTCTTTATGAGAGTTTTTCTTGATATCAGAATAATCTTCATTATTTAGGATTTCTTGTACGTTCATATATGAGTCCTTTTTAAATAGATAGAAATGAATTTAATTTATTTCAGCGCTTTTTTTTCGGGAGGGCACTTTATCAATAATAGGATAATACTCAATTGTATTTTTTGTTGGTGGTGAGTTGTAATTTGTATAAATTAATAAGGAATAAATAATAGGGAGTTAAAATATATACAGTAAATATAGTATTTTTTATTTATTCAATATAGGTATATACCCTATGGATTTCAAGATGCATCGCGGCGGCAAGGGAGCGAATCCCCGGGAGCATAGATAACTATGTGACCGGGGTGAGTGAATGCAGCCAACAAAGAGGCAACTTGAAAGATGACGGGTATAAACTGGATTTTCATACTCTTATTTTTGTGAGGAATATACGTATAGGTCAGGAAAGGTATTTTGCATAGAAATTATTTTTTTAGGTGATAATGATGATAAGTAATATAATGTGATGAATTATTATGTGATGTTTTTATGATGTCCAATGTATATCGAAATAATAGAGTGAGAATTATAGTTTTATTTTAATTACAATAAGGAAAGTTTATTATATATTTTTTATCTACGATTTTTTTTGAATTAATTAAAGTGAGGGGAAATAAAATGATATTTTAATTAGTGAAGATTAGCTCTTTTTTATTGCTAAAATTGATGTGTTTTATAATCTCTAATTATTTTTTATTCTCGTTTTAATCTTATTGGGATTGGTTTATTACTGTCTGGTATTGGCACCAGACAGTTTTTTATATTAATTCCTATTGCGTGGAGTTATTACCTGTTAAAGTCTTTTACCTAAACTCGAATTATTTGAAAAAAGAAAAAATTAAATTATCGACCTAAATAACTATCCCAATCTTTCCAGACAGGTTGTAACCCGGCTTTAATTAATACGTCTGCAACCTGATAAACAGAACGGTTATCATGCGGCATAAATTGCTCCAATTCTTCGTGGCTATTATCTGCGTAACCACCGGGTTGGGTTTTAGAACCGGCACTAACATTGTTGATTGCCAGTGGTATGACGTGATCGCGGAAGAATGGAGATTCACGAGTAGAAATAGAAAGCTCAACATCTGGCGCAAATAGACGAAAAGCACAAATCAGTTGTACCAGTTCTGTTTCACTCATCAGCGATGCGGGCTCAATACCTCCAGCACAAGGTCGCAAACGTGGGAATGAAATAGAGTAACGGCTTTGCCAATATGTACGTTGCAGAAAGAATAAATGCTCCGCCACCATATAGCAGTCTGTCCGCCAATGACTAGAGAGGCCAATTAGCGCTCCTAAACCGATTTTATCGATTTTAGCATGACCAAGGCGATCGGGTGTTTCTAATCGCCAGTGAAAATCCCGTTTCTTACCCCGTAGATGATGTAGCAGGTAAGTTGGTTCATGATAGGTTTCCTGATAAACCATCACACCGTCTAACCCCAGGGTTTTCAGTTCAGAATACTCTTCCTGTGTCATAGGCTGAACTTCCATCATTATTGAGCTGAAATATTCGCGGATAAGTGGCAGATAGCGGCGGAAATAATCCATACCGACCTTGCCCTGATGTTCTCCGGTGACTAATAACAGATTGTCGAAGCCTAGCGCTTTAATCGCCTGACATTCGGCAATAATTTCATCTTTATTGAGTGTCTTGCGTTTGATGCGGTTACTCATTGAGAACCCGCAATAGGTGCAGTCATTGGCACACAAATTGGAGAGATAAAGCGGTACATAAAAACCAACGGTGTTACCGAAGCGTTGACGAGTCAGTTTTTGTGCCCGTTGTGCCAGTGGTTCGATATAGGATTTCGCTGCCGGAGAGAGCAAGGCCATGAAATCGTCCAGATTTAATTTGTTACTGTTTAATGCCCGTTCAACATCCTGCGCGGTTTTGCTATTAATGCGAAGGGTAATGTCATCCCAGTTCAACTGCTGCCAGCGGTAACTAAAACTACCGCTCATAAGATGATGAATCATCAAAATGCCCCTAGAAAATCGGTCAGTGGACTGGATGCAACAGCATGTTGTTTCGGACTTGCCAGGCCAGCTTGATAGGATAATTCACCCGCTTCAATCGCGATTTTGAAGGCTTGAGCCATTTTTACTGGGTTACGTGCAACGGCAATTGCGGTGTTGACTAATACAGCATCCGCACCCAGTTCAATCGCTTCCAATGCATGGCTTGGTGCGCCGATACCGGCATCAATGACCACCGGCACTTGTGCTTGTTCAATAATAATTTGCAGGAAATCTCGGGTTAGTAGCCCTTGATTAGAGCCGATCGGTGCGCCTAAAGGCATGACCGCCGCGCAACCCACTTCTTCCAGACGCTTACACAAAACGGGATCAGCACTGCAATAGGGCAGAACGACAAACCCATCTTTGACCAACATTTCAGCGCCTTTGAGTGTTTCAATCGGGTCAGGTAACAAGTATTTCACATCAGGATGAATCTCTAGTTTGATCCAGTTTGTCGCCAGTGCTTCACGGGCCAAACGGGCGGCAAATAGGGCCTCTTCTGCGGTTTTGGCTCCAGAAGTATTTGGCAGCAATTTGACGCCAAGTTTTTGCAATGGCGCTAAAATAGCGTCATTACCGCTCTGCAAATCAATGCGTTTCATTGCCATCGTGACAAGCTGGCTGCCGGAAGCCGCTATAGCCTGAGTCATTAAATTGGCATTGGCGAATTTGCCTGTACCGGTAAATAGACGGGAATTAAAAGTCGTATCAGCAATTTTTAGCATATCAACCTCCAGAAATAGCCTGAAACAGAAGGATATTGTCTCCATCATTAATTTGATGCGTATTCCACTCTGAACGCGGAATAATGATTTGATTAATAGCCAGTGCCATTCCCGGTTGTGTTCGTTCAAGTTGTTCTAGCAATTGCTGTATAGCCAGAGGAGCCATAAGCTCCATCGGCTGGTCGTTTACCGTAATTTTCATGCCATATCTCCGCAAATCGGGCATTGCTGCGACGGGTTAAGTTGTAGTGTGCTCCAGCTTTGCTGTTTACCATCAAACAGTCGGAGTTTGCCGCTTAACGGAGAGGGAAGCCCAGTTAACATTTTGATGGCTTCCAATGCTTGTAATGTGCCGATGATACCCACTACCGGACCTAATACACCCGCAGTCCGGCAATTTCGTAATGGCTCTTCCTGTTCAGGGTAGAGACAGTTATAGCAGCCATGAAGATAAGGGGGTTCAAATACCATAAGTTGGCCGCTAAAACCGACAGCACTGCCGCTGATTAATGGTTTTCGCGTTGCCACACAAGTGGCATTGATGGCGTGTCGAGTTGTCATGTTGTCACTGCAATCGAGAACCAGATCGACTTGCTTCACGATTGTTGTCAGAGATTCCTGGTTCTGACGTTGATTAAGGATGATTGTTTTTATCAGCGGATTCAATGCATTGAGTTGATTGGCTGCAAGTTCAGCTTTTGCGGCAGGGATCTCTTCGGTGCGGTAAAGTATTTGCCGTTGTAAATTGGAGATGTGCAATTGGTCATCATCAGCGAGATAAATTGTTCCCACACCTGCCCCGGCTAGATAGAGAGAGGCGGGAGCGCCTAACCCTCCCAGTCCGACAATCAGTACGCGGCTGGATTTCAGTTTTTCCTGCCCTTCCGGGCCAATATCTTCGAGTAACAGTTGTCGGCTGTAACGCATAAATTCTTGATCATTCAACATAAGCACCTCTCTATCCCTTTAACTCAATGCCTTCAACCAAATGAAGCAGTTGTGCGGTGGCCTGGCGCCAATCCTTTGCTTTGGTAATTGCACTAACCAGCGCCACACTGCCGACTCTCGTTGCAATGACATCCGGTACGCGTTCAAGAGAGATGCCTCCGATGGCGACAGTGGGATAGTCTGGTGTGTTTTCTACTTGCCGTTTTAGTGCTGCCAGTCCTTGTGGGGAAGATGGCATCGCTTTGGTCGTGGTTGGGAAAATATGGCCGAGAGCGATGTAAGACGGACGCAGAGATTTAGCTCGTGCCAGCTCTTGTTCATCGTGGGTAGAGATTCCTAACCGCAATCCCGCTTTTTGGATGGCGTTCAGATCAGCGATAACTAAATCTTCCTGCCCCAGATGAACACCATAAGCGCCATGCTTTATTGCCAGTCGCCAGTAATCGTTAATAAACAAACGAGCGTTATATTGGCGACCGAGCATAATGGCTTGCTGAATCTCTTCTTCTACCTGATCTTCTGGTCGATCTTTAATTCTCAACTGAATTGTGGTGACGCCTGCTTTTAACAAGCGGGAAATCCACTCTAGCGAATCCACGACGGGATACAGGCCCAATTTGTATTCCGTTGGGGCAAATGGCGCGTTAGGCAGATTGTTCATGAGAGACATCCTCTACGCTGTGATACAACTCGCTGCCTCTAGCGCGGAATGTTTCAGACATCTGTTCCATACCGGCGGCATAATCGCGTACTTCCTGAGAAATCTTCATAGAGCAGAATTTAGGTCCGCACATAGAACAGAAATGCGCAATTTTGCCGGAGGCTTGTGGCAGAGTTTCATCGTGATAGGCGCGAGCAGTATCGGGATCGAGCGCCAGATTAAATTGATCTTCCCAGCGGAATTCAAAACGTGCTTTAGACATGGCGTTATCACGGATTTGTGCGCCGGGATGGCCTTTGGCGAGATCAGCGGCATGAGCAGCAATTTTGTAGGTAATTAGCCCTTGTTTAACATCATCTTTGTTTGGCAAGCCGAGATGCTCTTTCGGCGTTACATAACAGAGCATGGCGCAGCCAAACCAGCCAATCATGGCCGCACCGATACCGGAAGTGAAATGGTCATAACCGGGGGCAATATCTGTTGTCAGTGGACCAAGGGTATAGAAAGGGGCTTCATGACAATGTTCCAACTCTTCCGTCATATTGCGGCGGATCATCTGCATAGGAATATGCCCAGGGCCTTCGATCATCACTTGAACATCATATTCCCAGGCAATTTTGGTCAGTTCGCCTAATGTATGCAGTTCTGCAAACTGCGCTTCATCGTTAGCATCCTGAATAGAACCGGGGCGTAGACCGTCGCCCAATGATAGGGAAACATCATAAGCGGCGCAGATTTCACAAATTTCACGGAAATGTTGGTAAAGGAAGTTTTCTTGATGATGAGACAGACACCATTTCGCCATAATCGAACCACCGCGGGACACAATTCCGGTGAGGCGTTTGGCTGTCATCGGTACATAGCGCAGTAATACACCGGCATGAATGGTGAAGTAATCTACCCCTTGTTCCGCTTGTTCCAGCAAGGTATCACGGAATATTTCCCAGGTGAGATTTTCCGCTACGCCATTGACTTTCTCCAGTGCTTGATAAATAGGGACTGTACCGATAGGAACCGGGCTGTTACGTAAGATCCATTCGCGGGTTTCGTGGATATAACGGCCCGTAGAGAGATCCATTACTGTATCTGCGCCCCAACGAGTAGACCAGATTAACTTTTCTACTTCTTCCTCAATAGAAGAGGTGACTGAAGAGTTACCGATATTGGCATTAACCTTTACCAGAAAATTACGACCAATAATCATCGGCTCTGATTCAGGATGATTAATATTGGCAGGAATAATTGCCCGACCGGCTGCGACTTCCTGACGGACAAATTCTGGTGTGATATTTTCCGGCAACTGAGCGCCAAGACTTTGTCCAGCATGTTGTTGGCGTAATACATCACCGCGGATACGTTCACGTCCCATATTTTCCCGTAGTGCGATAAATTCCATTTCCGGGGTGATGATGCCTTGACGGGCATAGTGCAGTTGAGTAACGCATTTGCCTTTATGGGCTTTTAATGGATGGGGGCGAGTATTGAAACGTAAATGATCGAGACCGGCATCCGCCAGGCGTTGCTGAGTAAAATCGGAGCCGAGGGCGGCAACAGGTTCAGTATCTTGGCGTTCGTCGATCCACGGTTGACGTAGTTGGATTAACCCAACATGTACATCCAGTTTGGAATCAGGATCGCCATAAGCGCCGGAAGTATCATAAACCGGAATGGCTTCGTTTTCTTCATACTGAGGTTCTTCTTTGGTTCCTCCAATTAACGTGGGAGATAATTGAATTTCACGCATTGGAACTTGGATATCGTCACGGGAACCTTGAAGATAAATTCGTCGTGAATTTGGGAATGTCACGCCTTGAATAGAATTAATAAACTCTTGAGCGGCATCGCGTTGCGCTTTACGTGGGCGTGCCGGATTGGGTTTTGGTGAGACATCGGTTGTAGGGATAACAGTATTATGAGACATAGCAAATTCCTAACTGTGTTATTGGGAAAGTTGCTTGTCTGGAGCTCGCAGGCAAATGAGTAAGAGTAATATAATTGATGGCTGGACAGACCTGTAAAAAATTGGGTGGGCTGACAGCGGTTGATTACTCTTGTTCCCTTCGCGGGTATTAACCCGATCAGGTTCCGCGGATCCCGAATTAACGGTCTCAGCCTGTGTATGCTGCGATAAAACAGCTTACGCTAGGCACTCCGACAAGAAAGTAAGCAGTAGTATAGAAGGGATTATGAAAACTACAACCCTTACTGATTGAAAGTATTTACAGTGACCAGGTTAATTGTTGCCAGCCATGTTGGTGGTTATTTTGTGATCAATTTCTCATGTTTATTAATTTTTTAGTGAACAAATAGAAAAATTTCTTTATGTTAAATAATGTTTAGCTAAGCATTAATTTTTTAATTATAACTTGTTAAGGAAATAAGATATGAAAAACTTTGACTCTTCTAAAGTAGTTAAAATTAAATCACCATTGTCTGGTTGGGCTGTTAATGACAAAAACGATGATTAATTTATGATCATTCCCCTTCGTATTTTGTACGAAGGGGAATAATATGGAGCTTGAAGATGAATATCGCTACGACATGTTATCCGCATCAACAATTCCGCTCTGATTTCGAATTACAGATCCGTAATTCACTTGAATATTTAATTGAAATAACCGAGTCTGACTTTAAAGTTCCTGATGGATTTTTCATAAAATGGGATTTATGTGCTTCTCATTATTTGGCTATCGATGCAGCCGAAAAGGATAACAGGGAATTATGTATTAATTACATTCGGAATGCTATAGAAAAATGCCAGGATTATACAGAAAAGCCAGAGCTATCTATTAAAGCTTTGGATTATTTTATCGAGTCTGTGTTTGATATGAACATGCTTTTTAAAATATTGGAGCAGGATGATAAAGGAGTCAGGGTTGGATACCGATTTGCACATGAAGTAAAAGATGATATAGAGAAGATACAAGAAGCACTGGAATTATTGAAAACCTATGATGAAAATACCTATCTTGAATGTGTATGTTTTATTGATACAATATATCTTACAGGAAAAACAGAAGGGAATTATATCAGGTCAGGCTGCAACTTTAATATGTGGGGGATGATCCTACTTTATAGTGCGGATGAAAATAGTGTACCTTACTATATTGAGCATATCGTTCATGAATGTGCACATCATGCACTAAATATTATTAATGCTCAAGATTATCTTGTTTTGAATGATCCTGAAGAACGTTATCAAGCTCCATTTCGTGAAGATGGTAGACCCATGATTGGCATATTCCATGCCTATTTTGTACTTAACCGGATTTGTCAAACTTTATATAAAATGTCTAATATATACTCTGGCATTTATGAAGAAGAAATTAGATCACGATTTAATACTGCATTGAAAAAATTCTTGGATACAAAAGAGATAATAGATAATCATGCAGAATTGACAGACATCGGGCGTGCTATCTCAGATAGTATCGGTGAAGAAATGAATAGGATTATTCCCAGTGAAGTTAAATGATGATTTTTGGAAAATACGATCTTCGGAAGCATTATATATTTTGAGTTCACGAATAATTGTAGCTCTGGTCACTTTAAGTCTTATTAAGAGTAACCAGCTAATATTGTCTTCGTATTTTCTTTTTGTTTATTTTCTTTCAAGAACGATCTCAGGTCTCGCTCTGTCACACCTTTTTGACCAGCTTGATAAGAAAAAAATTCTTGTTGTACTCAATCTTATATTTATTTTTTTAACAATATATTACCTTTATAACATTAGTTACGGTGGGGAAATATATTTTTTCTTCATCATTAGTATTATACTTGGCTTAATTGATGCTCTTTATTCTCCTGTTGTGAATGCTTATATCCCGTTTATTGTCAGTAAACATGAACTTGATGAAGCATATCGTAAGACATTTTTGTTGCAGGCGTCTCTTAATGTGTTTGGTATCGGTTTGGGAATGGCAGGATATGAAGTTATAGGGATAATTAATATGACATGGACGTTATGCGGATTAATTTTCCTATCCGTATGCATTCTATATGGAGTAAAAAATCGGGGGACAGGGATTTTGCAGAAGAAGGAAGATAATCCATCTTCTGCACTTAACAGTATGAGGCTTTTCTTTCGTTATCGTTTTGAGCCATATTGGGCACTTTCATCTCTGTTAGTGAATATGATTCTGGTTCCATTTTCTTCTCTTGTTATTCCATATTTTGTAGAGTCAGTAAAACACTCAAGTGCTATTGTGATCGGAATAATAGAAGCGAGCGCTGCGATTGGTGCAATCTGTTCTTCAGTATTTTTCCAATCCTATTTTGAAAAAATATACGGTAAAGCTCGTACCGTTATTTGCTCGTTTTTCATGATAGGATTATGTCTGGTTGGTTTATCTTTGTTTATCAGTCATATAATCTGGTGCCTTTTGGCTTTTCTGATCGGAGTATCTGTTGTGCTGAATAATGTCAGCATAGAATCTAGTCGTTCCATAGCTATACCGGAAAGACATAGAGTAAAAATACAGACAGTTCATACCGCTTTTATTGGATTGGGGAATCCTTTCGGATTCATTCTTTTTTCTATGATAATAGAAAAATGGAATTATTCTGTTGTACTTCTTATTGGTGGTTTTCTAATATGTGTTGTTTCTCTATTACTGAAATATATTCCTATGTTTGATGATTTGCTTAGTAAAGATAAAGAAGAAATAGATTCTATTTATGATAAAAATTATGGTGATTTATGAGCATATTGACAAAAATTAAAAAATTTTACCAAATTGATAAAGACAAGGTATATGATCGTCATCATTCGTCGCACTTGGTTAATACTGCCAAATTGTTAAATAAATATGGTTGTGAAGAAGTAGTATGTAATGCAGGAATGTTACATTCAATATATGATGAAAATTCAATATATAATAATTCTGGTGTGAGTTATAAAGATAGGGAACATATACAACAAATTGTTGGAAAGGTTGTTGAGCTACTTGTTTATTATTATGGGCGAGTTCATTATGCAAAAAGTTATGATAATATATCAAAGAGTGGTAATGTTGTAACACTAAGAGTTCAGACTGAAGATATTTCTATTCCTGAAGATATATTCTCTAATTTGGTTAACGTTATTGTCGCTGACATACTTGAACAGATAATATGGTGTGTAGAAAAGAAAGGCTTTTTTACATACCAAGATGCAAGGGAACACCTTAAGAAACTATTTCCGATATTATATTATTGTTGCCACGGTATACAAATTGATTTTAATAGGTTTTGGAGTTTATCATGCAGAACATAAATTCTATTCATTCAGAAATGGCTATTTTGCATGATAAATATATTCTTGGTGTGATATCTCCTGATAATTTTTTCTTAACATTCAGCCAACTTGAGAAAAAATTAGCGGATTGTGTCATTCACACTCCAAATTGGGCGGAATTTGCCAAAGATATTTATATACCCTATGGATTTCAAGATGCATCGCGACGGCAAGGGAGTGAATCCCCGGGAGCATAGGTAACTATGTGACTGGGGTGAGCGAGTGCGGCCAACAAAGAGGCAACTTGAAAGATAACGGGTATAGATAATCTACATAGAGCATATGAAGTTAAACACTCGATTAATGATGAGAATAAGGAGGTTTTAAATAAAATTTTTCATATTATAGATGAAATGATTGGAGCAAGAAATTATTTCGTGCAAAGACTAGGGTATAAAAATTTTGCTTCATATAAATGTAATTATCTTTTCAATAAGGATACTGAGAATATTAAGAACACATTGGAAATTTATTATCATAAAATTATAAATTTACTAAAAAATCTTTGTAATCATTTTGGAATTGATATAAAACAATTCACTGAGCCAGATACATTTCGTATGTATCAGAAAAATCTGATAAATAGGCTATCGTTGCCATGTTTTAATTTTCACTTGCCTGAAATACTTAGATTAATTTTTTCTTACTTAAATAAACATAGCCAGGCTCATTTTAGTATTGAATGTGAGTCAACAAACAGGTATATCATCCGTGTATCAACTAATGATGAGCGTTCATTTTGTTTTGTTATACAAGCATGTCAGATACAAGGTACAGTGACAGCGATATCTTGTGACAAAATTTTTGATAGCTCTGTATCAGTAACTTATCTAAAATCTGCTTTATTTCATCAGCCATTGGGAATAGCTGAAATAAAAACGGTAATTCATGAAATTGGTCATCTGATTAGTATTGGTATGGCTAGTATTAATGGAGGTCTTTATCACAGTGATTTCCGCTCAACTATTGAAATACCAAGTCAGTTATCCGAACATATTTTTTTTAATGAACTGGTTTGCAATACAGCTATGAATGAATCACAGAAAATGGTTTTTGATAACTTTATTTGTATGGATATTCTTGATGAGATGCGTCAGATAGAATTCGCGTTTATCGATCTTTATCTCCACAGTGGCATAGCTATATTCGACCTCATGCCAGAGAAATTGATAAACGGTTCTCCGTGTTTCTTCAATTATTCCAATATATTAACTAAGCCGGTTTATCTTGAGCACATCATTTCAGGTGGGAGGGAAGGAGCATACAGCTTGTACCCTCTGAACAATATAGTGGCACATTCCTTGTCTGCCACTATATCACCAAACTGTTTTTTGGATTACTTCATGAATGCAGAGATGCTGAATGACACAATACATTCAATAATTGTCTAATTAAAATAATGCGGCGAAACAGCTTACGCTAGGTACTCCGACAAGAAAGTAAACAGTAGTATATACCCTATGGATTTCAAGATGCATCGCGGCGGCAAGGGAGCGAATCCCCGGGAGCATAGAGAACTATGTGACCGGGGTGAGAGAGTGCAGCCAACAAAGAAGCAACTTGAAAGATGACGGGTATAGAAGGGATTATGAAAACTACAACCCTTACTGATTGAAAGTATTTACAGTGACCAGGTTAATTGTTGCCAGCCATGTTGTTGTGCTTCGGTTTTTAAATGGGCATCGGCATTGACCGTAATGACTTCGTCGGCAAATTGACACATTGGCAGATCATTAATTGAATCACTGTAAAAACGAATAATCTCAGGATAACTATTTTGCTGTTCCAGCCACTGTTTTATCCGTTTTACTTTACCTTCACGAAAAGTCGCAATACCGTCTATTTGGCCGGTATAACAGCCATTTTCCACCACCATATCAATGCCCAGCGCAGTGGGAATACCTAATTCAATAGCAATCTTTTTCACAATAAAAGAAACCGTGGCTGAGATAATCATAACTGGGACTTGCTGCTGTTGATATTCTGCAATAAGAGCTTTAGCTTGTGGATAAAATCGCGGTCTGATTTTTTCGTTGATAAATTCAGTCAGCCAAAGATCAACTTGTTCTTGTGGAACTTGATGCAGTGTTTGCAGGCTGAATGCCAGATAGTCGTTCATATTCAGCATACCTGCGCTGTAATCAACCATCATTTTTTTGTCTGCTTCGATAAAGCTGGGATCAGTAATTATGCCTTTTTCCCATAAAAACTCTGTCCATATAGCGCTGGAATCACCGGAAATTAAGGTGTCATCCAGATCAAATACTACAAGCAGTTGTGGCATGATGTTGTGTTCCTCAAGTCAAAGCACATTGATAACTGAGAATAATGCTTGTAATACTGTGTAGTGACCAATAGCAATAAAAGCATGTTTTTCTGACTAGAAAGCGTATGATTTATACAGATATTAATCGTAATTATGATGTCATGATGATGCAACAACAAATTACAGGTACAGAACGTGGCTGGTGGATTATCAGCGATGAAAATCGTATTTGGCTCCCGGAAGGGGAATTACCTTTTGGAATTGCTGTCCAATGGTCATTGCAAGGAAAAGTAGCCTTGCCTATTGGTGAGTGGCAGGGCGAAAAAGTTTGGCTTATTTGTCAGAAAATGGCTTCAGATATGGTTTCTTTACGGCAAATTGTTGCAAGTGATCGTGGCTTGTTTCAATTAGCTGGCCGGGGAGTGCAATTGGCAGAGTTTTATCGCTCTCATCAATATTGTGGTTATTGCGGCAGTGAAATGCACCATAGTGTCAGTGAATGGGCTTGCTTGTGTCATCACTGTCATGAACGTTATTATCCGCAGATTGCGCCTTGTATTATCGTCGGTATTCGTCGGGATGATCATATTTTGCTGGCTCAACATCAGCGTCATCGTGGAGGCATATACACCGTCCTTGCGGGATTTGTTGAAGTCGGTGAAACACTCGAAGAAGCTGTAGCCCGCGAAGTGATGGAAGAGAGTAATATTAAAATTCGCAACTTACGTTATGTGGCTTCTCAACCGTGGCCCTTCCCTCATTCATTGATGATGGCATTTCTGGCTGATTATGATAGTGGTGAGATCCGCCATGATCCGCAAGAGCTGATTAGTGCAGATTGGTATCACTATGAGCAACTGCCATTGATTCCACCACATAATACTATTGCCCGTCGGTTGATTGAAGATACGGTTGTTCTGTGCCGAAATACGTGATGATGTACTGTTTGGCGCAATTCAACGGGAGAGATTTACCTGTCATGTTACAATGACGTTCTAATCATTGTAGTCAGATTATGTTGCGGCCAATAAATATAGATGGAGCCTGTCATGAATGCGCTGAAAAATGATCGTTATTTACGAGCTTTATTACGCCAATCCGTTGATGTTACCCCTGTTTGGATGATGCGCCAGGCTGGCCGCTATTTACCTGAGTATCAGGCTACTCGTGCTAAAGCCGGTGATTTTATTGCTTTGTGTAAAAACACTGAGCTCGCTTGTGAAGTCACTTTACAACCTTTGCAGCGTTATCCACTGGATGCGGCAATTCTCTTCTCTGATATTCTCACTATTCCTGATGCGATGGGACTGGGGCTCTATTTTGAAGCAGGTGAAGGTCCGCGTTTTAAATCTCCTGTTTTCAGCCGCGCTGATGTGGAAAAGCTGCCGGTGCCTGATCCGGAAATGGAGCTGGGCTATGTGACGGATGCCGTGCGTACGATTCGTAAGGCACTCGCGGGCAAGGTTCCTTTGATAGGCTTTTCTGGTAGTCCGTGGACACTGGCAACTTACATGGTGGAAGGTGGTAGCAGCAAGGCATTCACTAAAATTAAAAAAATGATGTATGCCGAACCTACCGTAATGCATCTGTTGCTGGATAAGCTAGCAGACAGCGTTATTCTTTATCTCAATGCTCAGATTAAGGCAGGTGCTCAGTCTGTGATGGTTTTCGATACTTGGGGTGGAGTACTGACGGGGCGGGATTATCGGGAATTTTCCTTACATTATATGCACAAAATTGTTGATGGTCTGATCCGTGAAAATGAAGGGCGTCGTGTGCCGGTGACACTGTTTACTAAAGGTGGTGGACAATGGCTGGAAGCAATGGCTGAAACCGGTTGTGATGCGCTTGGTTTGGACTGGACGACAGATATTGCCGATGCGCGCCGTCGTGTGGGGAATAAAGTCGCTTTGCAGGGTAACATGGACCCATCCATGTTATACGCCTCTCCAGAACGGATTGAGCAGGAAGTTTCGACAATTTTGCAAGGTTTTGGGACGGGTTTTGGTCATGTCTTTAACCTTGGTCATGGTATCCATCAGGATATACTGCCGGAACACGCGGGGGTATTTGTCGAAGCGGTACATAAACTTTCAGCTAAATATCATCAGTAAAAATATGATTAATACGAAAGCATTACGGCAGGAACAAATAGCAAAGGCTCAACAGGTTATCTGTTATGATGATTTTTCCCCACCTAAATTGATTGCTGGTGCTGATGTGGGTTTCGAACGGCAGGGAACAATTACCCGTGCAGCGATAGCGGTTCTTTCTTATCCTGCTCTTGAACTGGTGGAATATCAGATAGCTCGAATTGAAACTACGCTGCCTTATATTCCCGGTTTACTCTCTTTCCGTGAATATCCTGCATTAATGGCTGCTTGGCAGTTGTTGAAATACAAACCTGATCTAGTAATGGTGGACGGTCATGGCATTGCTCATCCACGTCGTTTAGGTGTTGCTAGCCATTTTGGTTTATTAGCTAATGTGCCCACAATTGGTGTGGCAAAACGTCGTTTATGTGGTGAAAGTGAACCATTGGGGGAACAGCCCGGCAGTTGCCAACCTTTGTTTGATAAAGAGGAGCAGATTGGTTGGGTATGGAGAAGTAAAAAACGTTGTAATCCGTTGTATATTTCTACAGGACACAGAATCAGTCTTGATAGCGCATTGCTATGGGTGGAATGTTGTATGAAAGGTTACCGCTTGCCTGAAACAACCCGTTGGGCAGATGGTATAGCCTCAAATAGGCCATTTTTTGAACAAATGATACAGAAAAATCCTTAAATTCGGTGTAAGCGTGTGGATATTCTTGAATTTCAGGTAAACTGCGGAGCAAATTGTGCATAACGAGTAAAAACTAATGTTACGAAACCCGATACATTTACGGCTGGAAAAACTTGAAAGCTGGCAGCATCTGACCTTTATGGCAAGTCTATGCGAACGGATGTATCCAAATTACCAGATGTTCTGTTGCCAGACGGCGTTTGCAGAACCTGCTCTTTACCGCCGTATTCTGGATTTGGTGTGGGAAATATTAGTTGTAAAAGATGCCAAGGTGAATTTTGATAATCAGTTGGAAAAGTTGGAACAAATTATTCCCTCTGCGGATGATTACGATATTTACGGTGTGTACCCGGCAATTGATGCATGTATTGCATTAGGGGAAATTATTCACTCCCGTCTGAGTGGTGAAACATTGGAGCATGCAATTGCAGTGAGTGAAATTTCAATCCGCACTGTTGCTATGCTTGAAATGACTCAGGCCGGGAAAGAAATGACCGATGAAGAACTAAAAATATTACCTGCTATTGCACAAGAGTGGGACATCCAATGGGAAATTTATCGCTTATTGGTTAGCTGCGAAGAGCGGGATATTGAGTTGATTAAAGGATTGAAAGCTGACCTCCGGGAGTCAGGAATGAGCAACATTGGTATAAATTTAACGCAGTAAAGTGAAAAAACGTGATTTAATGCTTTAAATGCCATGTTCAAAGGCTTCACTTTTGCCCCCACTCTGTTCTACATTTGGGGGGTGAAAAGAAGTGGCTATCGGTGCGTGTATGCAGGGGTGCTGTCATTCGGCATATCCGTCGCACTCGATGCTTTGCAAACGATAAACACACTGTAAGGATAATCTATGAATAAGACTGAATTAGTTGATGCAATCGCAGAAAGCACAGACCTGACTAAAGCTCAGGCAAAAGCTGCTCTGGAATCAACTTTGAATGCAATCACCGAATCCCTGAAAGCGGGCGATTCAGTACAACTGGTAGGTTTTGGTACTTTCAAAGTTAACCATCGTGCAGAACGTACTGGTCGTAACCCGCAAACCGGTAAAGAAATTACAATCGCGGCTGCAAACGTACCTGCTTTCTCTGCTGGTAAGGCTCTGAAAGACGCAGTTAAATAATTTCATTGCAAAAAAGAAAAAATAGAAGGGGTATTATTTATCCCCTTTTGTTGGTTCGTCAGGGGCTGATGACACTAGGATTCGTCTTCGCGCTCAGCGCCTGTACCAATCAACCTAAAGAACCTTCTTTCAGCGCAAGTGGATTCATTGCCAATGATGGTGTTGTCCGCTTGTGGCGTCTCAACGATCAGAACAGTAAACCTCAGGTGCTGATGAGTGTTTACAGCCCCTACCGTAATGACAATACCGTCGTGACTTTTTATGAATATAAGCAGGGAGATTTGCGCCAAATTCGTCGTGAAATTTTGAATGATAAAAATCCACTATCTGAACAACTTCGTTTGAATAAATCCGGTGATGTGATTTTTATGCAAAAGCAGTCGAAAACGCGACGAGAGCCACTTTCTAGCGATGATATTGTTCGTATGCAGTTTAATGCTAAACGGACGCTTGAATTAAGTGATGCGTTGATAGTGGGAAATGTGCGTTTGGTGCAAGGGCACTGGAATAACGGTAAAGTCACTACCTGTGCAGGTGAAACGATTTCCGTTGAGTTTGAACCTTACGCGAGGTCATGGCTTGAACAGCGTGAAAAAAGTAGCTACAGCCAATTAACCATTGCTTGGTTGGAAGCGCCTGCTGGCCGCGAATTACTGTTGGTAGCCAATAATGACTTTTGTCGTTGGGAACCGACGAAGGACAGTCTCTGACCCTCGTCAGTTTTATGATTACTTCAATCGGTTAATTGCCCGATAGCCGATATCCTTGCGGTAAAAACAGCTATTCCATTCAATCTTTTCTGCTTGTTGGTAAGCATTTTTCTGTGCATCTATAATGGTTTCTCCTAATGCTGTAACACACAGAACGCGTCCACCTGCGGTAATAACATCATTGCCTTTCATTGCTGTACCAGCATGGAAAACCTTGCTACTTTCATTTTCTTGTTGGGGCAAACCATGAATAATATCCCCTTTGTGATAATCAGCAGGATACCCTCCGGCAGCGAGTACCACACCCAGAGCAGGGCGTTCATTCCAATCAGACGTTTTACCAGCAAGCTCTCCTTTTGCACCAGCTAGACAGAGTTCAACAAGATCAGAACGCATACGCATCATGATGGGTTGCGTTTCTGGATCACCAAAGCGACAGTTAAATTCAATCACTTTTGGTTCGCCATTTTGGCTGATCATCAAGCCGGCATAAAGAAAACCAGTATAGATATGACCTTCAGCAGCCATACCATTAACAGTAGGATAAATAATCTCTTCCATAATACGCTGGTGGATTTCATCGGTGACGACTGGAGCGGGAGAATAGGCTCCCATTCCGCCAGTATTTGGACCCGTGTCACCATCACCTATGCGTTTATGATCCTGACTGGTTGCCATCGGAATAACATTCTTACCGTCGACCATAACGATAAAGCTAGCTTCTTCACCTGTTAGAAACTCTTCAATAACAATACGATGGCCTGCATCACCAAACGCATTTCCGGCTAGCATATCTTTTATGGCGGATTGGGCTTCTTCCAGTGTCATCGCAACAATCACACCTTTACCCGCAGCCAGTCCGTCAGCTTTTATAACAATAGGAACGCCGACTTTATCCAGGTAGGCAAGAGCGGGTTCGATAGCTGTAAAATTCTGATAAGCCGCAGTTGGGATTTGATGACGTGCCAGAAAATCTTTGGTAAATGCTTTTGAGCCTTCTAATTGAGCGGCTGCCTGAGTTGGACCAAAAATAGTCAACCCGGCTTTTTGGAATGCATCGACAATACCTATCACCAATGGTGCTTCAGGGCCAACGATAGTCAGCCCAATATCATGGCTTTGTGCAAATACTAACAAGCCGTTGATATCTGTCGCTGAAATATCAATATTTTCGAGATTGCTTTCTAGGGCAGTTCCTGCATTTCCTGGAGCGACATAGACTTTATCAGCTAAAGGAGATTGAGCTGCTTTCCATGCCAGCGCATGTTCGCGTCCACCGCTACCAACAATTAAAATATTCATCAGATTAACTCCTGCTATTGATTAGTGGCGAAAATGGCGCATGCCGGTGAAAATCATAGCAATACCGTGTTCATCAGCCGCGGCAATCACTTCGTCGTCACGGATTGAACCGCCGGGTTGGATAATGCAACTCACGCCGACAGCCGCAGCGGCATCAATGCCGTCACGAAATGGGAAAAAGGCGTCAGATGCCATTGCGCATCCTTGAACTTCTAAGCCTTCATCGGCTGCTTTAATCCCAGCAATTTTTGCGGAATAGACACGGCTCATTTGGCCTGCACCAATACCAATGGTCATATCATTTTTTGCATAAACAATGGCATTAGATTTGACAAATTTAGCGACCTTCCAGCAGAACAGAGCATCTTTCATTTCTTGTTCGGTGGGATGACGTTTGGAAACCACACGTAGGTTAGTTACTGCAACCATACCAAGATCGCGATCTTGTACCAGTAGGCCACCATTAACTCGTTTAAAATCGAGGCCAGCAGCCCGGTCTTCCCATTTACCACATGTCAGAACACGGACATTTTGTTTGGTAGCTAGCACCGGTAGTACATCTTTATTTACTGAGGGGGCAATAATTACCTCGACGAATTGGCGGTCGATAATGGCTTGTGCAGTTTTAATATCAAGTTCGCGGTTGAAAGCAATAATACCGCCGAAAGCGGAGGTTGGATCTGTTTTGAATGCGCTATCATAAGCATCGTGGATATCTTTACCAATTGCTACGCCGCATGGGTTAGCGTGCTTAACAATAACACATGCAGGTTCCACGAATTCCTTAACACATTCCAGCGCTGCATCGGTATCAGCAATGTTGTTATAGGAAAGAGCCTTACCTTGTAACTGAGTTGCAGTTGCAATGGATGATTCAGAAAGATTCTCTTCTATATAGAATGCAGCGTCCTGATGGCTGTTCTCACCGTAACGCATATCCTGCTTTTTAATGAAATTCAAATTCAGAGTACGAGGGAAACGTCCTGATGGTTGAGTCGTATCGCCATAATAAGGAGGAACCAGCTTGCCAAAATAGTTAGCAATCATACTGTCATAAGCAGCGGTGTGTTCAAAAGCCTTAATGGCTAAATCGAAGCGAGTTGATTGTGTTAATGACCCCTGATTGTTATCCATCTCTTCAATGATTTTTTCATAATCCTTACTATTTACCACAATCGCTACATCTTTATGGTTCTTAGCCGCAGAGCGAACCATAGTTGGACCACCGATATCAATGTTTTCAACGGCATCTGCCAAAGTACAATCTGATTTAGCTACGGTCTGAGCGAATGGATATAGATTCACAACCACCATATCGATCGGTGAGATTTGGTGTTGTGCCATGATTTCATCATCTTGTCCGCGGCGGCCAAGGATTCCACCATGTACTTTAGGATGCAGCGTCTTAACACGGCCATCCATCATTTCAGGAAAACCGGTGTAGTCTGAAACTTCAGTAACCTTTAGATCTGACTCAGCGAGTAAACGAGCTGTGCCACCAGTAGAAAGCAATTCGACACCGCGTTGAGATAAGGCTTTTGCAAATTCAACAACCCCTGATTTATCGGAAACGCTAAGCAGGGCACGACGGATTGGACGAAGCTGTTGCATTGATTTGATCCCTTGGATTTTGTAAGGCAGTAACATGTTATTGGGAAGAACCCACTATATCAGGACATAAAAAATGGGCACTGCAATAACATTTCAGTGTAGTCAGATAAAATCGCTTGATGATTTTAACCACCGAATTGTAACGAAAACGTTTGCGTGATGCTCGATAAATTTTCATCCAACTAGCCATATGTGGATAAATCTGTTGGTAAGTAGGTATAAAGTAGAGCTTTGCTGTGGAATTAATCAAACGATCAATTTTTTTCAAAATAATTATTGCCAGCGCCAAAGAACGCCCTATAATGCGCCACCACTGACCGACACAACGCTGATAAACATTGTGAGGTCGGGCAGAGAAAAAGCTAATAAG